>CALMBE010000068.1 GCA_937860165.1 uncultured Planctomycetaceae bacterium | reverse complement strand
CTGGTCGAACACCATCCCACTGCAAGACAAACTGCGTTTTCATTTGATCATATTTTGCGATGTGTGCGCGGGCCGTAAACCGACCCTGGTTGCCTGCCAATCCTTCGATCACCACGCCACCGGTGGCTTCCAATTCAACCGCGCTCAAGCGAGAACCTGGATTCAAACGCGCATTGGGGCTCTCGGCAACTTGGAGTCTTTGCCCCTCGATATAAATCGTCTCGGGGGCTGGGTCACCCTGCAGTCGCGTATTCAAGGTTTGCTCAAAAGAATCGACCGGCCCGTACACGGCATGGACATCTCCAACAGCGGCAATGTGGCGCGAGCGAAGATTCGTCTGATGCAAGTTTCCTTCCAGGCCGCGGGCGAATTCCACTCGCAAGCACCGCAAGTGTTGCGATGCCAGACTCGCACCAACAGCGGTGAAATCTGCGGAAGGGGTGACGTCGTTAAATGGTGCCGGTGACGATTGGCTCGAAGTTGCCAAGTGAACCGACTCCAGCCACCCGGGACCGACCCCCTGGATTTGACCCGTCAATTGATTTGCCATAATCGATTGCAGCTTCATCTTACTAACCGAGGAGGTTCCAACAGCGTCGCGTTGCACAAACTGGGCGGTTACGCCTTCCCAACATTCGATCTGTGCCAGGCTGGTCTCCTGGGGTTGCGTGGTGCCGTCGAACGACAGCGGCGCCGACAGCACGGCCACCAAGCGGTTTGTATTGAGCTGACCACTTGAGGTCCGCGCTATCACGTCTCCACGAATGGTGACTCGATCGTTTTCCAGGGTCATCCCTCCCTGCCAGTTAATTTCCAAGGTCTCCGGCTGAGCGAGGAGATTTCCTTGAAGATCCCGCTGCATGGGAATCATCAATTGCCCCGGGGCGTCGATCAAGGCACCGCTGGTACCACGATTCATTTGCAGTTCGACGGCTTGGATCGACATCCCTGCGGACGTTACCGTAGCAGGTTTTCCCCGCAGCGAAATCTGCGCGGCGGGGGTGTCGGCGTTTCGCACCAGTAGTTCATCTCCGCTCACCACCAACGGTTGGGACGTTTCTCCCCCGACCGAGGATTCTCGGAACGTCAATTCACCGTGCGCATCAATGCCACTCACCGCTGGGCGGCCATCGCGGACATTGACTTCCACGGTGAGTTGCTCGCTGTCGATGTGATAACTCCTTCCGCCCACCGCACCACCATTGAGGAGCGAAGACTGGCTGAATTGCTCGGCATTCCCCCGTGCCAAGTCGCTGGGGAGATATTGAACATCGATCATCAGGTGATTCATCTTGCCGCTCAGCTCGGCGGACTCGAGATTGACGCGCCCCGTGGCGACCATCCGCTCGGGGGCAATCTCGGCAGGCAGCAAGGTATCTTCGGAACCATCCCAGGCCCGCTCGCGCAGAATCAATTGCAATTGATCGGCCCAGAGTTGGCCCCCCACCATCGTGAGCCGAGGTCGGCCCTGCGCGGAAAGCACAGGCCTGCCTTGCACACGACGCAGTTCGAGACGGTCGGTCCAACTGACTTCAAAGGGGTGCGCATCTTTGCCCTCCAGCGGAAGGGCCTTGAGCCAACCGTTGCCTGCCGCCAGCAGAGTCCCAATGCGATAACCCGAATTGGCCGGGGGTGCCTGATATTGCACCATCGGGGCGTGTACTTCGCTCCCTTGGTAAGTCAGAATGATTTCATCTTGACCGCTAAAGGTCACCCGCTGGGGTCCAATTTCGATCCGCATCTGTCCGCACACCACATGGGCGTCGTGGGTGTCGGCAGTTACCTCCACGGGGTTCAGGTCGGTGCCGATGGCTTCGATCGTGCCCGGATGCAACGTACCGATGGTTCTGGTGCGGCCCGCCACCGAAGTCGTCGCACTTTCATTGCCGTGACTGACGACAACCGACTCGTCAAGAGTGGCAAAGAACAGATTCAAGGCATCGCACTTGAGTTGGTTGCGGAGCCCATTGGAATATTCTTGCAAGACACACACATGATCCAAGAATGAAGCCAGATTAGAACTGAAATCAAACTTGAATCGCCCCTGGCTGGTGATTCCCAGGGGTGGCATTTCACCCGCCGGAATTTTTCCACCAAATAGATCGCCATCTTGAAGTGTGACCTGGGCCTCGATGTTCTCGACAATTTCAATCGAATCGATCCCACCAATATCAAGCCCCGAGCTGCCAACTTCGCCCCGCTCGATGGCGACCAGGCGAATTTCCAACTTTTTACCTCGCCCCCAGTGCTGACCCAACTGCATCTCGACCGGCGCATCGGTCCGGATCAAATCTTGATTCATATAGAGATCGCGGGTCCTGAGCAGCAGATCGTCCTGGGAACCCGCATCGCGCATATCGCTGCGGACGATGATATCTCCCTCCAAGCGGGCCCATTGCAGCCGCCCAAAACCACCCAATCCAGCCTGAAACCCTTCATCCAATTGCAAAAGTGCCCCGTGCGGGGCTTCGAGGATCACGGCATCGTTGGGAGGCGTTTCGCCGGGAATTCTTTCATTGGGGAAAAAAAGCAATACGCATTTGCCGACTCGCACTTGACCATCTTCACTGGGCCGATATCCATCGAGCACGATCATCGCCTGTTCGTTATCAAACGAAATCGGAGGCTGCTGCAGCGACCAATGATCCGCAGGAAAATAGTGGGCCAGCAAATCTCGATGTTTGTGAGTAGGCAGGGAAGCTTGCGCCAGGTCGGAATCAATTGTCGCGGGGATCAGCTCCGGCCCCTGGGGAATCGGCTCCAAGAACGGCACCGCAAGGAGCACGTACACCTGATAAATCACCACCGTCGTGGCGAAGGCAATTCCAGCGTGTGTGAGGCGTCTAAGCATGAAATAAAATGCGGAATTCGGCCGCTTGCGGTTTCGCGGCCCCTAACTCAAACCATAGCGCCGGATCGTAGTTTCCCAACGATCCGTGTTTTTCAAAATTAACTCGATGACCTCGCGGATTGCACCCTGCCCACCTGGTTGGCTCGTAACATATGCTGCCGCCTGGCGGACCTCCTCGGCGGCATCGGCCACGGCCACTCCCAAGCCTACACTCTGAATCACAGCGAGGTCGGGCAAATCATCACCCACGTAGCAAATCTGTGTTAGTTCGAGCTTAATCTCCTCGGCAATCGCGCGGACGGTTGCCAGCTTATCTTTCGCACCCTGCCGAACGATGGCGATACCCAATTCCTCGGCCCGCTGAGTCACCACTTGCGAACTGCGCGCCGTAACTATCCCAAACGGCAACCCGATTTCCTGCCACAGCCGAATCCCTTGGCCATCGCGGATGTGGAATTGCTTGGACTCATTGCCCTGATTGTCATAAATCAACCTGCCATCGGTGAGCACACCATCGACATCGCTCAGTATGAGCCGGATCGAAGCACATGTTTCAGCGAAGTTCATGGAGTGAGTGGCTGGTGGCTGGTGGCTGGTGGCTGGTGGGCCGCCGCTTGCGGTTTAGCGATCCCCATCGATGGATTCAGTTCTTCACTCGAAACTCTCTTCGCAATTAAAGACTCGAACCTGGGGTTTTGGGGTCGAGATGGTCTTCAAAGGCGATGGGCCCTCCGTCGGCAACATCTGCATCACGTCGGTCACATCGATCATTCCACAGGGGATTCCCGCCGCATCGACGACCGGTAATTCACTGATCTTGCGGTCGGTCAACAATTCAATGGCCTCGGTCATTTTCGCGCCTGCGGTGATCGTGGCGGGAGACTTGATCATCACGTCACTTACGGGGCGGTCCAAGGCCGACTCCTGGCGAGCTTCGATCAGGCGCACCAGATCGCTATCCGTGAACAACCCGGTGAGCCTTCCCTCTGGACCAGTCAGCATGATGGCCCCGGAACGTCGACCCGGTTTGGTACACGTTGCCAGGACTTCGCGGATCGTTTGGCTATCGCGAGCGATCCGGCATTCCGGCAGGCCGCGCATGTGTTCTTCGACGTTGCTCAACTGCAAACCGAGCGATCCTCCCGGGTGGAACCTGGCAAAGTCCTCCGCCGCGAAGCCCCGCAACTTACTCACAACCAAAGCTATTGCATCGCCCAAGGCCAGCATCACGGTGGTGCTGGTGCTGGGCGCGAGGCCCAAGGTACAGGCTTCTTCGAGTTTGCCCAATTCGAGGGTGATGTCAGCGGCCCGGCCAAGCGAGTTTTTTTGACTCGCGGTGACGGCTATCAGCGGCACCCCCGCGCGACGCAAACTGGGGAGCAAGCCGAGCACTTCACTGGTTTCGCCGCTCTGGGAAAATGCGAGCACGGCGTCCCCTTGTCGCACGCGCCCCAGATCGCCATGAATCGCCTCGGCAGGGTGCAAAAAATGCGCGCGGGTTCCCGTCGAGGAAAATGTGGCAGCCAGCTTTTGACCAATGTGACCCGCTTTGCCCATGCCGGTGAGGACTAGATCGCCGTCGAGCCGGTAGATCATTCGCACGGCACGGAAAAAAGTGCTGTCGAGCTTTTGCACCAACTCGGCCAAGGCATGGGCCTCGGTCTCGACCACTTCCCGGCCAAGCCGCAACACTTCTGCTTCGGAGATCGGGGTTTGATAGGGTGCAACAAAGCGCTTACGAACCGCAGCATTCGTACTCATCGCCGGGTCTTCCTTGACTAAAGCGCGGGGGAAAATCAGAGCGGAGATTTTACGTCGAGCAGGTGATTG
>CALMBE010000067.1 GCA_937860165.1 uncultured Planctomycetaceae bacterium | reverse complement strand
CGGAGTACCAGCGTGAGCATGGCACCCCAAAGTGAAAAAGTGATCGGCCCTGCCCGGAGTTCCCCCATCGCTGACGCTCGGGGCTCGCCAGGCTATGATGAGAGATAGCCATGCCCTCAACTTCTCCCATTTACATGGACAACCACGCCACTACGCGGACCGATCCCCGCGTCGTCGAGGCGATGTTGCCGTTCTTTGCCGAACACTTCGGCAATGCCGGGAGTATTGGGCACTCGTTTGGCGATCGGGCCCGTGAGGCCGTGGCGGATTCGACCGCTTCGATAGCTCGGCTTCTGAGCGTCGAGCCTGCGGAAATCATCTTCACCAGCGGAGCCACCGAGAGCAACAATCTCGCTATTCGTGGAGTGTCAGAGCGAAATCAGCGTCGCGGCCGGCACCTTGTAAGCGTCCGTAGCGAGCATCGTTCGGTGCTCGATCCCTTGGAGCGACTCGCTCTGCGAGACTTCGCGGTGACCTATTTGGAAGTCGAACAGTACGGCTCTCCACGGGCTGGCTGGCTAGATCCTGAGCGAGTGGCCGACGCACTCCGCGATGACACCGTGTTGGTGAGTGTCATGCTCGCCAACAACGAAATCGGGGTCATTCAACCGATCGCTGAAATTGCCGCTGTGTGTCGCCATCGTGGTGTGCTTCTGCATTGCGATGCGACTCAGGCCGTTGGAAAGATCCCTGTCGACGTGCGAGCCCTGGGCGTTGACCTCTTGAGTTTCTCGGGCCACAAAATCTACGGCCCGAAAGGGATCGGCGGGCTCTTGATCCGCGCGGGTTCACCCGTAGTGAGGCTTACTCCCCAAATCACCGGTGGGGGCCAGCAAGGCGGGATTCGTAGCGGCACGCTCAATGTGCCGGGAATCGTCGGCTTAGCACGGGCTCTGGAATTGTGCATCGAAGAACTGCCGACGGAAGCTCCCCGCTTGGCCGAACTTAGAAATCGACTGTTTGAGGGACTTTGTCACCAATTACCTGAAATCGAACTTTGCGGGCCTGCCTTCGATTTGCGTGACCAGGGAAATCAACCGATTCGACTCTCTGGCAATCTGGATATCACCCTGGGGAACGTCGATGGCGAAGCCCTGCTCCTGGAGATGAAGCAACTTGCCGTTAGTTCCGGTGCCACCTGCTCGGCCAACACCCCCGGGCCGAGTCATGTGCTGCTCGCTTTAGGGCTTCCCGAGGACCAAGCCCGCAGCAGTTTACGGTTCGGACTGGGCCGTTTCAACACTGTCCAAGAAGTGGACTCGGCGATCGAAATGGTGGTTGAAGCCTCCAGCAGACTAGGAAAACTTGGCTACTCAGGACGCCTCGACTTTTCGCAGTAGAATCTGCTATAATTGGCAATCGGCTTGTTGTACCCGGTTTGAATCGGAATCCCCCCACCAAATTTGTCGAGGGTGTCCAGGGATCTGCGATGAAAAAATAGCACAAATCGTCATTCCCGCGCAGGCGGGAATCCACGCCCCGGGTACTGGATTCCCGCCTGCGCGGGAATGACTGCCCAATAGCGGGCAATGTAGATGTAGCAATTTCCAAATACCTTTAAGTTAAACCCCTATTTATCATTCAAGGATTTAGCGATGAGCATTGTCATCACTGAAAAGGCCGCTGGCGAAGTCAAACGGATCATTGCCGATCAAAAGCTCGAAGAGGGAACCCTGCTCCGAGTAGGTGTAGCCGGAGGGGGTTGTAGCGGTTTTAGCTATTCGCTCGGTTTCGATCACAATTTCGACGAGAAGTCCGATTCCAAATACGAATTCCACGGGATTCCTGTCGTCGTTGACAAGAAGAGCGCCCTGTATCTCGATGGCACAACGGTCGACTTCTACGAAGGGCTCGAACGCCGGGGCTTCACGTTTGATAATCCCAATGCCGTAAAAACCTGCGGCTGCGGGAGCTCTTTCCAGGCGTAGTGCTGGGGAAAAAGTCGCTCCCTCAGAGAAAGCCCTTGCGCTGCCAGAACCGTAGCCGAACTCGCCAGAGTTTGGTTATTCGCTGAGGTACAGCAACGTGAAGTACGTGTCCGTGGTCTACAAACAATTGCGGACCCAATGACGAAATGTTCGGCTTCCATCCAGGGGGAGTGAATGTCTTGTATTGCGACGGGCATGTCGCCTTCCTACAGGAGGATCTAG
>CALMBE010000066.1 GCA_937860165.1 uncultured Planctomycetaceae bacterium | reverse complement strand
ATCCCCACGAGATTCAACGGATCGCTGGCAGATAATTTCATCTCATGAGAGACCAATTTCCAACAACTCGGAGGCCCGGCGATGGTATTCCCCCCGCCGCAGCCAGTAACTCAGCGTGCTCTCGGCAATCAACGCAGGGGCAAGCACATTTTCCAGGGCTGTCAGTTCGGGTAGCAAATGGTAAAACTGGAAAATCATCCCAAAGTGCTTATTTCGCAACAAGTCTCGGCCTGCACTGGGGAGATTGTCGATGCGGTGGCCCTCGAACAGCACCTCGCCGGCATCGGGTTTGTCGAGTGTTCCCAACAAGTGCAGTAGTGTACTTTTCCCACAGCCACTCGAGCCCACGATCGCCAGGAATTCTCCTTCGTAGATCGATAAATCAATCCCCTGCAACACGGGAATGCCGAAATCACCCTTTTGGTAACTCTTGAAGAGCCCCCGGCAGGCGAGCTGCACTGCGGCCTGCACAGGCACGGCGGCCAGCGCCGAACTTCCCTCAACGAGTCGCAAAGTCGGTGGCATTGCCGAACGGGGATTTTGAGCACTACTCATAGCGAAGGGCCTTTACTGGATGAAGCAACGCGGCGCGGCGGGCCGGGAGCACACTAGCCAGCACGGCAATCAAGACGGCACCCGCACAAATCCAAGTCACCGTAAACGAATCGACAATCGTAGGGATCTTGTAGAAGTAGTACACCGATGGATCGAAAACGGGTTGTCCGGTGATTCGCCCCAACAAATCGGCAATCTCATTGATATTCGCCACGAACAATAATCCCAGGACCAAGCCCACTCCCGAACCGACGATCCCGAGACTCAGGCCATAGCCGAGAAAGATTCCCATGACTCCTGAGCCCGAGGCACCGAGCGATTTTAGAATGCCGATGTCTCGAGTCTTTTCGACCACGATCATGTAAAAGATTGCCAAAATACCAAAACCCGCGACGGCAATAATCATGAACAGGAGCACATTGAGCACGGCAGTTTCCATGTTCACAGCGGCCAACAGTGGCCCTTGCTTGTCGCGCCAAGTACTTACCAAATAGAACTGCGCCGGGAAGGCGTTCTGCAACCGATCGCGGACTTCGTCGGGGTTTGCCCCCGGGGCCAATTTAATCTGGAGCGATGTGAACTTGCCAACACCCGTCTCCGGATCAATCATCCCGCGACTCTTTTGCAATTCCCGCAGCGGCAAGAACACAAAGCTGGCGTCGTATTCGCTCATCTTGCTCTCATAGAAGTCAACGATGGTATAAAACTCGTTGATCGCCTCGGGGGGAAGCGAAGCCTTGGGGAAACTCACTCGCACATCATCGCCGGGCAACGCGACGAAATGATCCGAGCCATCCACCGAGCGATATCCGCACACGCCGATTCCCAGCACAATTCCCACATGCTGCTGGCTCGCCATATCGAAGTCCTTGCCTTCCCCGGCGCGGGTCTCCGAAGGTTGCGCGCCGAACGGATTTTCTTTTCCCTCGGGTGACTTCGGAGATGGGGCGACCAGTTCCCGTTGCTTCTTCAGCAGTGCCTTTTGTCGGCGATAGCCCCAGCCTGCCGCTTCCATCTGCATCCGCGGTTTTTGTTCGCTCGTGTCGGGGATTTGGTGATCGTAAATATCGTAGCCTTGATCCCGCAATCCAAACGTAAGCTGCTGTCGATTACCAGGGTGCTGCAAATAGTCGCCAAACGCGCTCACCGAGGCATAAGTCGATTCGTCGATCCCGACCAGGGTGATCTGCTTGGTGATGAGTTGGTCGTTGATATCGATATACATCAGGGCCGGAACGTGGACCGTGGGTGAAATTCCGGTGATCGAATCCCCCGCGACTTCCCGGATTTTTGCGATGTGGGCATCGGCATCGGAGACTCCATCCAGTGAGCGACTCTCGAAGATCAGATCGCCCAACATGCCATTGATGCGCGACTGCATCTCATGCGTAAAGCCGGCCATGACGCTATTGACGACGATCATCGTTGCCACGCCGAGCATCACACTCACAATGCACACCAGGGCAATATACCGCGTGCGAAGATATCGCCAGCAGAGAAGCAATTTGTACATGACCCATCCTTGGGTTAATCGTTTTCCACACAAACACTCTACCACTGCCCTTGGGTTACATTGAAAATTGCAAATTGAAAATTTGCAATCCCCTTGGTGCCCTTCGTGACTTCGTGGTTAATTCTTCATCCTGATTTCGCTTCTGGTCTCAGCAGCGGAAACAAAATCACATCGCGGATCGTTTGCGTGTTGGTGAGCAGCATGACCAGCCGATCGATGCCGATTCCCAACCCTCCCGCGGGTGGCATTCCATGCCTCAGGGCCCGCACAAAATCCGTATCCATCTTGGCCATCGAGTCTTCTTCGCTCTGACCAGCGAGTTGCGTGCGAAAAAGTTCTTCCTGTAGGTCTGGATTGTTGAGCTCCGTGTAGGCGTTCGCCACTTCCATCCCTTGAATGAACAGCTCAAATCGCTCGGCAATCTCGGGGTTGTCGCGTTTGCGTTTGGTGAGTGGGCAAATGCTCGCCGGGTAATCCATCACAAAGATCGGCCCCACCAGGGCGTCCTCTACCTTTTCCTCAAAAACATCGCTCTTGATAACATCAGGGTGCCGCCCCGAGGTCTCAATATGCAAGGATTTCGCCAGTTCGGCGATGGCCGCTTCAGCGGCCGGGGAGGTAGTATCAATCCCCGTAGCTTCCTCGAACAACTCCGCATATGTTCGCCGCTGAAACGGTGGAGTGAAATCGATCGCTGAGTCCCCCCAAGACAAAACAAATCCTTGTCCCGTCGCCTGAATCGCATTGCATATGCACGCCTCGGTCAGGTCCATCATCGACCGGTAGTTGCCGAACGCTTGATAGACTTCGAGCATCGTGAATTCGGGATTATGCTTGGGGCTGATCCCTTCATTGCGGTAGACTCGCCCCAGTTCATAGACCCGTTCGATCCCCCCGACCATGAGCCGCTTGAGATGCAATTCGAGGGCGATGCGGAGCGTCAGGTCCAGGTCGAGCGTATTGTGATGTGTGACAAACGGTCGCGCGGCCGCTCCCCCGGCAATCGAGTGCAAGGTGGGCCCTTCCACTTCGATAAAACCCTGGCTATTAAGCGTTTCGCGGATCGAGCGGACAATCTTCGTGCGATTCAAGAACCGTTCGAGCACCCCTTCGGTGTAAGTCAAATCGAGATAGCGTTGCCGTTGTCGAAGTTCGACATCCTGCAAACCCCCATGCTTATCGGGTGGAGTTTCGATGCTCTTGGTAAGAAAATGCAATCGCTCGACGGCGATCGATAATTCACCGGTGTTCGAGCGGACCAATTCCCCGTCGACCCCCAAGATGTCGCCCAGGTCCAAGAGCTCGACAATTTGCCAATCCTCGCCGACTTGTTGCTGGCCTACCATCAGTTGGATCTGCCCCGTCATGTCGCGAATATCGATGAAGTGGAGTTTTCCTTTGTCGCGATGCAATACGATTCGCCCTGCGGCACGAACCCGTGGCCCGGCGATCTTCCCGGCACCCTGATCGGCTTTCCATTGGCGGAAGTTAAACTCAGGGCCTGCCACATCGAAGTCGGGCAGCGGCAAGCCCGCCACGGCGGCGAAGCTCGCCTCGAACGTCTTCCCGGCTCCGATGCCGGCCGAGTTGGAGGCTGACACGGCCAAGCGAGTCCCG
>CALMBE010000065.1 GCA_937860165.1 uncultured Planctomycetaceae bacterium | reverse complement strand
CGGTCACGCGCGGAAGGAACCCGTGCGGACTCGCGAGCGTCTTCGATCCCTTGGGGCCGGGGATGCTCATAACGCTTTCGCTCGATCTGTCGACCGTTGAGCCGAGCCTAGCAGGCCCCAAGCGTCCCCAAGACCGTGTCGCACTTTCTAATATGCAAGCCGATTTCCAGCGTTCGCTCGCCGCGCCTGTAGCCGAGCGCGGTTTCGCCTTGGACAGCGCTGCCCTGCAGCGCTCGGCGACCGTGAAAAACAATGGTCATTCCTCGACGATCACCCACGGCGCGGTAGTCATCGCGGCAATCACCAGTTGCACCAACACCTCGAATCCCTCGGTGATGGTTGCCGCAGGTTTGGTTGCCAAGAAGGCCGTGGAACTCGGTTTGAAGGTTCCACCCCACGTGAAGACCAGCCTGGCACCGGGTTCGCGTGTTGTGACCGACTATCTCGTGAAGGCGGGGCTCGACAAGTATCTCGACAAAATCGGCTTCAACACTGTCGGCTACGGTTGCACCACTTGCATCGGCAACAGCGGTCCGCTTCCAGATAATGTCCGCGATGCCGTGAAGGCGGGAGACCTGGTGGTGTCGGGGGTCCTCTCTGGCAATCGCAATTTCGAAGGTCGGATTAACCCCCATGTAAAAGCAAATTATCTGGCGAGCCCCCCGCTGGTGGTCGCGTATGCACTAGCGGGAACTACCGATATCGATCTCACTTCTGAACCCCTTGGCACGAGTTCCGCCGGTAAGCCGGTAATGCTCGCCGACATTTGGCCGACACACGCCGAAGTCCAAACAGCAGTTCAGAGCAGTGTGCTCCCCGAGATGTTTCGTGCGCAGTACGACAACGTCTGGCAGAAAAACCCCAAGTGGAATGCCATCCAGGTTACCGGGGGTGAACTCTATGCCTGGGACCCGGCGAGTACTTATATCCAAGAGCCTCCGTTCTTGGTGGATCTCAAACCCGAAGTCAGCCCGATCCAACCGATCACCGGTGCGCGTTGTCTGGCAGTGCTGGGTGACTCGGTCACCACAGACCATATCTCGCCTGCGAGTTCCATCGCAGCCGATAGTCCCGCCGGAAAGTTTTTGCAAGCGGCAGGGGTCGAACCGCGTGACTTCAATAGCTACGGTGCTCGGCGCGGCAACGATCGCGTGATGACCCGCGGTACGTTTGCCAACATCCGCATTCGCAATCACCTGGCTCCCGGCACCGAAGGGGGAGTCACGCGACATCTACCCGAGGGAGAGCTGCTGCCGATTTACGACGCGGCGATGAAGTACCGCGACGAAAAGATTCCGCTGGTTGTGTTGGCAGGAAGCGAATACGGCACCGGCTCCAGCCGCGACTGGGCCGCCAAAGGTGCCTTTTTGCTGGGCGTACGGGCAGTGCTGGCCGTGAGTTATGAACGCATCCATCGCAGTAATTTGGTGATGATGGGCGTGCTCCCCTTGGAATTTCCCGCAGGACAAACCTGGCAATCGCTCGGCCTCACCGGCGAAGAAATCTTCGAGTTCCCCGAACTCAATGACAAACTTCGACCACGCCAAGCATTGAAAGTCCATGCCACGCGAGCCGGAGCGTCCTCGCCCCCAATAGTATTCACCGCCACGGTCCGCATCGATACTCCCGTCGAACTCGAATACTACCGCAACGGCGGCATCCTCCACACCGTGCTGCGGAAGTTGATGAAGAGTTGATAATCTGTCTGATTGTTCCCTCATGAACCAGAACACCACCGCATACATTCCCGGGGTTTGCAACATCGGTCGGTCTGAAATCCGACTTCGCAAAGCGATGGGTTGGGGGTTGCTACTTGTGACGCTGTTATCCTGGTACTACCTTACCAACAGTTCGCATCCCAGGTTTTGGAGATTGCTACTCTTCCTACCTGCCACCTTGGCGTCTTTAACCCTGCTGCAATCGGCGCTGCGATTCTGCGTGATGTTTGGACTCGCCGGTACATTCAATTTCGGTCCCACAACGGATCCCAAGGACACTGTCGAGCAAGCGGAATACCGCCGTCAAGATCGCCAGCAAGCGATCAAGATCATCGTGTGGTCGGTACTCTGTGGCGCCGCTGTTACGGCTCTCGCCCTGCTTGAGTAATGCGAGAGTGGAAAACGTTCCGAGTTAGGAAGAATAGAACACGGATGAACACGGATAGGACGGATGGTCGCGGATAAGGAATTAGGATTTGTGGAATTTCATATATCACAACGATCCGTGCAAATCCGTTCGATCCGCGTTCATCCGTGGCCCAGGGTTTTTTGGGAAC
>CALMBE010000064.1 GCA_937860165.1 uncultured Planctomycetaceae bacterium | reverse complement strand
TTGATCCGGCGGCACCCGATAATTTCGTCGGCAAGAGTGTCGACTACGCCTCGCGGCTGAACGACCACGCTACCGGCGGGCAAATTTTGGTTTCGCGGCGTGTGATGGCAATTCTCGAAGACATCGGACTCGAAGGAATTTCGTTTCACCCCCATGGAAAACGCAATCTCAAAGGGATCGGGCATGTCGAAATCCATGAGATGCAGTACGACGACCACGGACCGCGGACCTTGCGGCAACAGCCGGCGAGTCACTCCGATCGCCAGTGGACCGTGATCCCCACGATGGGATTCGGAAACTCCAATGCTGGGGCGCTCGCGACGGTTCCGATGCTCAAGCGAGTTGGGAATTACGAACTCGAAGCCCTTTTGGGGAGTGGCGGCATGGGCGACGTTTACAAAGGTCGTCACACCCAGTTCGGTCGCGTGCGGGCAATCAAAGTGATTAAGCCGCAGTTCATGGCCGCGGGCAACGAAGAAGTCATTCGCCGGTTTTACCAAGAGATCAAAGCGATTGGCACCCTGGAGCACAAGCACATCGTCGTCGCGATCGATTCTTCGTCGCCTGCGGATCGGCTGCATTACCTCGTGATGGAGTACCTCGAAGGGGTGTCGGTGCATGACTTGGTCGATCAGCGTGGGCCGTTGAGTGTCCCCGATGCGTGTGAGATCGTGCGTCAAGCAGCCCGCGGACTTCAATACATCCATCGCAACGGCATGGTACACCGCGATATCAAGCCCTCGAATCTGATGATTACTTTGGTCGATGGCGAAGGAGCCGCAAGCAAGGCGACCGACGTCGATAAGAGCGAACCCGTGGAAGGGGTCGTAAAAATTCTCGACCTGGGGCTCGCCCTTCTGGCGGGAGATACCCACGATCGACTCACGCGCTACGACAACAAGGCAATGGGGACCGGCATGTATATGTCCCCCGAGCAGTGGAAGACCACCAGCGTCGACATTCGGGCCGATATCTACAGTCTGGGGTGTACGCTCTATCACCTGCTTTCGGGGAATCCACCGTTTTATGATTCGGACCTGCGTCCTGAGAAGGCCCATGAAAAATCGCAAGTGCCGCCGATCCGTTCCAACAACATCCCCCGCAAGTTGTGGGACGTGATCGAGAAAATGCTCGCCAAGAAACCGGAGGATCGCTATCCGACCCCCGCCGACGTGGCCGCCGAACTGACACCCTTTTGCGAGGGACAAAACCTGGTAGCCGTGGCCCGTGAGTACCTGGAGCCCACCACCGTGCTCGGCAGCGCGTACCGACATACCCGCATCGATTCGGGGGCACGGATCGAAACGTGGCTATCGCGGGCGAGTCATTTGTATCCCACGCGGCGGTGGCTCCTTGCGCGAGGTCTGCCTGTTTTGGCGATGCTCGGTGGATTGGGATTACTTTTTTGGTCGATGCAGCAGTCGCGTCAACAGGCGATAGCCAACGCGCTACAACAAGCCCAGGACGCACTCCCCGTGGCGGCGGAAACCGCTTCGCTTGCCGTGGGTGAATACATCACCCAGCGTTTCAAGATTCTCCAGGAAGCAGCCGAAGACCCGGAACTCGTTCGCATGGTCGAGGGTTATTCCGAGGAAACTGCCCGGGAAGAGCTCGAAAAGTATCCGCTCGCGAAATGGATTCGCGAACATCGACTCGACAACAGCGATCGCACTCCCACGGATAGCTGGTTCATCAACAACCGCGCGGGGGTGCAAATCGCGCGGCATCCGCTGATTGTCGATGCCACCCAGCTACCCGAAGTGAGCTTCCTGGAAAACTACGCTTACCGCGATTATTTTCATGGACAGGGAAAAGACTTGAAGAAGGATTCGGTCGAACCGATCGAGCCGACCGAAGTGCCGATCCTGTCGGCCGTGTACTTGAGCAGCAACACGGGGAATTTGAAAGTTGCTTTTTCGGTGCCGATCTGGCGCAAGGCCGTGGGGAAAATGCCCCCACAGGTTCTGGGAGTGTTGTCGATGTCGGCGGAATTGGGCGCGTTTGAAGTGCTCAACCCCACCGTGCAAAAGGGGAAGGACGTGGTGCTGGTCGACCTCCGCGAGGATTTTCTGGCAGGTCAGGACGTGAGTGGCCAGCGGGGACTGATCTTGAATCACCCGTTTCTAAAACTTAAAGAAAAAGAATCGCATCCCCCGCGTGTCGAAGCGAAAGTGCTCGGCGATATGCAATCGAAGCCAGAGGGATTCATCGCCGCGTTTCACGACCCCTTGGCCCTCAAAACAAAAACAGAAGTCAGCTACTGGGGTGCTTTTCAGGCGGTGTCGTATACCATCCGCGACGTGCAAACCGACTCGCCCCAGGAAATGAACGCCGGTTGGATGGTGCTGGTCCAAGCCCCCGCGATTGAGTGAGGGAGACTCACGAGCCGAGCGGCGTCAGCCCTCGGAGTTTCTGCACGACTTTCCCCCGGCGGGGC
>CALMBE010000063.1 GCA_937860165.1 uncultured Planctomycetaceae bacterium | reverse complement strand
GGCCCTGGGAGTTGGCCGCCAGGTCGGCGTGGCGATTTGCGAATCGGTGGCGACGCCGCTGTTGGTGGGAATCGTGCGGCCACTGGTCTTGCTCCCCGCCGCGGCTTTAGGTTGGCCCGCCGACCAACTGGAAATGGTCTTGCTGCACGAGTTGGCCCACGTCCGCCGCTGGGACAATGCGGTGAACCTCGCGCAGCGGATCGTCGAGTCGCTGTTGTTCTTTCACCCGGCGATCTGGATCACCAGCACCTGGGTCCGCCGCGACCGCGAGGAATGCTGCGACGCCGTGGTGGTGGGGCAGACCGCGAAGCCGCAAGCGTACGCGGAACTGTTGTTGGCGCTCGCGTCCCCCCCGCCGCTTGCCGGCTTAGCATCTTCCGCACTCACCCAACACCCCGTCGCCATCCGCATCCGCCGTATTCTCAAACTGGAGGACGAATCGATGTTAGTCTCCCGAAACACGTTCACACTGGTTGTGTCCGGAGCGCTGGCCCTCGTGCTGGTGGCAGGTTTTCTGCTTCCCAGCGACGCCGAAGAGCCAAGCACGAAAGGCACGAAAGTAAAAACCACCGATGCGAGCCGGGGCGTCCCCGCCCCCGGCGCATTGGCGAGCCGTCAGCGTCAGCGCCCGGAGGAAACCACGAAAGGCACGAATAACACGAAAGAAGAAATTGCCGAGGGTGAAAAATCCAACCCCATGTTCCCCACCCTGGAAGAGCAAAAAACCGCTGACTTCGCGTACAAGCTCTTGGGTATCGAGCTCGAAAAGCTCAGCCCAAAGGAACTTCAGGTTGTGAAGGAAAAGGGTTACGCGGGGGGACTGCGCATAACTTCGGGCGTTTTCGGGCAGAATTTTCCTAACCAATTACTTGAGGATGACCTCCTGGTCGGGCTGCACGTTTGGTCAACGGAATCGCTCGATCAAGTGCGCGAGATCCTCACCCGATTCGACATCCATGAGCTTACGCCGCTGAAGTTTTATGTCTTGCGCGAAGTGCCCCCAGGGTCCGGATCAATCAAAGTCTTCACCGGTCGCACGCATGTAAACCTCGACGCCTGGGCCTCCCGCGAGGGTTTCAAGAAAAAACGCTTGGAACAGGCCCGGGAAGAAGCGGTCGAGGATTCATCCGCTGACGAGCTCCGCTACGACGGCAAGACGATTGACTTTTGGAAAAACATCTTCAGTAGCGAATTGAAATTTGAACCTCGTGTCACAGCGATGAATGCGCTCGTTGAGTTTGGCAAGGAAGGAAAAGGAACCGAAGTTGCAAAAATCTTTCTCGAACTAGCAGCAAAATACGACTCGGAGGATCTTGCAAGTCAGGAGTTGGATCTATTGGGTTCAATGCTTTCATTGCCTAGCGAAGTTCTTTTGAATGCAATTTTCGATGCGGCGGATTCAGAGAATCCGCATCTACGTGATTTTGCCCGACGACTTGCGGAGGATTTCGCAACCCGTAGTCCAGAAATCGAGGCCAAGCTCAAGGAAAAATTCCCCGATTTGAAAGCAATGTCTCACCGTGGTGGGTTCTAAGCGAGCCGAGCGGCGTCAGCCCTCGGAGTTTCTGCACGACTTTCCCCCGGCGGGGCCAATTTGCCAAGTCCCCTGCGGGTGAGCTAGAATGGCGGTAGGAGAACTTCCATGCCCCACGTCGAAATTCCTCAAGACCTTTTCCAACAGATCCAGCAGGCACTCCCTGCGAGCGGAACGACGGATCAGTTCGTCTCCCAAGCGGTACGCGAAAAACTCGCTGGTGAGCAGCGGCGCGAGGAATTTTTTCGATTGTCCGATATTACTAGGCAAGCAATGGTTCAGCAGGGATTGACCGAGGACGAAATCCTAGAGGATTTTGAGAGTCAGCGCTAATAATCGAGAGCTAACGTGAGGTTCCAACTTGTCGTCGACGCGAATCCATTGGTGGCTGCGCTATTGGGTGGTCGGGCACGGGAGATCATCTTTTCTCGAGATGTACAACTTTGTTCGCCACAGGCTACACTGTTTGAAGTTGCCAAGTACATTCCTCGAGTGGCTCGCAAGCTCCAGCTTACCGAATCGCATGTCTTTCGTGAATTCCAACACCTTCCCATCGAAGCATGCCAGCCCCAGGAATATCAATACGAGGAACTTCGGGCCACTTCCATGATCGCGGAGAGAGACCCGCGGGATGTCGCTGTACTCGCTCTAGCGCTATCACGAAGTTTGCCGATATGGTCGAACGACAAGGATTTTGAAGGTCTAGCTGGGATTCAACTATTCAATACTTCGCAACTATTGGAACACCTCTCGCGAAAGTAAGTTGTGCCAATCTCAGATTGCCTGTAAATGGTGATCGAGACCGTGCTATACTCTCCCCCATGGCGTGGCACATCGGCATCGACGAAGCGGGGTACGGACCGAATCTCGGGCCACTGGTGGTGGCGGTTTCCGTGTGGGGGG
>CALMBE010000062.1 GCA_937860165.1 uncultured Planctomycetaceae bacterium | reverse complement strand
TATACACCAATTGCATCCAACGGGAAAGTTTCACATCCCCTCTGCCACAAGGACCTCCCACTAAAATTCCTGATGAACCTTATTTTGGGACGGTCAGTTTACGTGACCCACTATAATTCCCACGTCCAGAAATCGGCGGCAAGGTCGACCTAACCGGGCAATACGCCGCTAGCAGTTGACTACAGCAACTCGCTGCCGAGCGGAATCGACTTGCGATTCGCCCTAATCCTCAAGTCACCTTCTCGCGTGGCCCGATTCACTCGATAGCGGCGGCTTCTCGGGTCAGTGCAGACGCCCGCTTTGCATCCTCGCTAACCACGCCTGCGCGAGATTTTCGACACTATGAATAACACTTGGCAACATCCGATCACGCGACATGCTTTGGGAATCTTATGCAGCCTCGCGTTGGTTGTAACGAACATTTCTCTTGCGAACTCCCAAGACGCGGGGGAGGCGGGAAGAACTCAACTTACCGGCGATTGGTTTGGCAACCGCTCCTGTCTGGCCGAGCATGGCATTACCTTCAACGCCGATATCGCGAATTTTTACATGGGTGTCGCTTCAGGTGGACTGGATCAACGATTTCGCAATGGCGGGCACGGTGATTATGTTACTAACTTTCAGCTCGGCAAGTTGGGTTTCAATGAAGGTCTCTTTCTAAAAATTCGTGCCGAACATCGCTACGGTGAAACCATCAGCGGAGATACGGGTGCTTTTCTGCCAGCCACGGTTTTAACCGACCTGCCAGTGCGTGATAGCGATCAGCTTTATCTGACGAACGTGATGGTCACGCAGATGCTGTCCGAAACGTTGGGACTCTTTGCGGGCAAGCTCGATACACTCGACGGCGACGCCAACGCCTTCGCGCACGGGCGTGGCAAGACGCAGTTCATGAACACAGCGTTTGTCGCCTCGCCGATTGCACTCCGCACGATTCCATATTCGACACTCGGGTGCGGGTTGGTTGTGCTAGGCGAAGGTGCCGAGCCTCTGTTTTCTTATATTGTTCTCAATCCAACCGATACGACCGAGACCGACGGCTTCAGCGAATTGTTCGCCGACGGGGTTGCGATGAGTGGCGAGTTGCGGCTACCAACTTCGTTCCTGGATAAGCCGGGTCACCAATTACTCGGTGCGACCTGGAGCAGCAAAGACTTCGTTTCCCTGGGTCAAGACCCCCGAGTCGTGTTCCCGGACATCCCCGTCGCCCGGCAGAGCGACTCTTGGTCGCTCTATTGGAACTGCGATCAGTACCTTGTCACCTACGGCGACGACCCGACGCGCGGTTGGGGCTTGTTTAGCCGCGCAGGAATCGCGGACGATCAGACCAACCCCATCGACTGGTTTGCAAGTAGTGGATTGGGGGGTTCAAGCCCTCTGGCTTCTCGACCGCTGGATACCTTTGGCGTTGGCTATTTTTATGCCCATTCCAGCGACGAGATCGGACCCCTGCTAGAAACCAGTCTCGGTCCCATCAGCGCGGGCCAGGGCGTGGAGATTTTCTACAATTCCCAAGTCACCCCTTGGCTGCAAGTGACTCCCGACTTTCAGGTGTTGGTCCCTGCACGAGAAAATCTTGATCCCGCCATCGTGGTTGGCCTGCGGGCAGTCATGAATTTGTAACGTCGCGAAAGAAGTTGAATTTGCCAGTACGCAGCGATGATAGGCTTTGTCATAACACCTGCCATGAGCCGTAGGCGCTAGCCTCGGGTTTTCTGAGCGCTAGCCTCGGGTTTTCTGAGAATTCGATCTTCCCAGTGCATTTATCCGACGCTAGCCAGGATTATGCATTTGCTAGAGTATGTTCCAATTTCCCAGTCGCTTGGAATTATTAAGAATAGAACGCGGATAAACGCGGATTGGGAGGATGACCGCGGATTAAGAGATAGATTGTGTGGACTTCGATTCATCACAACGATCTGTGTCAATCCGTTCGATCCGCGTTCATCCGTGGCCCATTCTTCGATTAGAGCCGTTAACACTAATTTCCCAGTCGCTTGGAACTACAGCTATCGTACTGCTAGCGGAACACGAGAATGGCTAGCACTTGCAAAAATCCTGTAGCGAGTTCGGCTCAAGTTTAGGGACAGGAACCACCTAAACCACCTGTTGCGGCAGATTGAGTCCCGGGGCCGAGAGTGCTGTTGAACCGGTTAAATAGAGGTCGATCGCGCGGGCCGCTCCCCGACCTTCATTGATGGCCCACACGACCAAGCTTTGACCGCGACGGCAATCTCCCGCGGCGAACACCTTTTCCACATTCGTGGCGAAAGAGCCATGTTCTGCTTGAAAGGTCTGCCAATTGCCACGAGGGTTTTGCATGGCAACTCCCAGCGCCTCCCCGGTTGCCGGTTCCGGACCTAGGAATCCGGTCGCCAGGAACACCAGG
>CALMBE010000061.1 GCA_937860165.1 uncultured Planctomycetaceae bacterium | reverse complement strand
GCTCAAGTCGATTTATTTCGAGCAGATTTCACCCCAAATCGGCACTGCCATGTATATCGGCATGGGCTGGATTGGCCTCGGGTCTTGGGTGGACCTTATCCGACGCTATGGTTTTCAGTTCGCTCTGCCTCTCATGTTTAGTGGGTTTACCTATACCGTCGGCGCTGTTCTTGACTCCATACGCTGGCCAGTGCTGTTTGTCGGAGTCTTCCAGGCGCACGAATTATTTCATGTGGCCGTACTGATAGGTCTGGGTCTCCACTGGGCTTTTGTCTACTCAATCGCTACCCGCACGACAAACACCCCGTTGACAGATTTGTAGCTAGCCCCCCACCCCCCCTAGCTGGAGGCAAGCTTGCCTCCAGCTTAGCTTCAACGAATCCCGTACCTTGGTAGTCCAGCGATCGACATGGTACACTCACTAGGAACTCTGGATACCAACGCATGAAAATTCGCCGTCTGAACTCGTCGTTATTGCTCGCTTGCCTGCTGATGATCTCGGGACGTGAGCTTATCGCCAACGACCAAGTGGCTACCTTACCATCAACCACGTTGGCGTTCGTCCACATTAAGAATTTTGCCGAGACCGAAGCCAAGCTACTGCGGTTGGTGCAAAAGTTCGAGCCTGCCACCCAATCCCTCCTGGCACTTGCCAAAGTCACTACAGGGCTCGAGGCGGGGGTTGATTTCCAGGGCGATCTGATCTTGGCATTTCTGGATTACGGTGTGACTCCGCAATTTCCTGCCCCGCTGTTGCTCGTGCCGATTACCGATTACGCCACCTTCGCCGCCGCCGTTCTTGCGGATGACACCGGCGAAATCTGCCGGGTAAGCATCGCCGGCGAAGAGTTACTCGTTGCCAAACGTGGCAAGTTCGCCATGCTCATGAACGCCGAGCACCGAGAAATCATGAATTGGGTAATCGCCAACCAGAACCCAAATGTGCCAATTCTGCGAAGTTACCTCCCCTGGCTCGAACAAAACGACGCGACCCTGGTCGTTACTGCCACCGGACGGGATTTCTTGCTCCGCACTACTTCTTGGCGAAAACACTTTTTGAAAACTCCCGATGCAGAAACCCTGTTCGACGATTCGGAATTTCTTGCCGAACCCCCTCCCTTGGCATCGTCCCTCCTTGTCCGCGAATTCTTCCGCAAGTCTCTTGTCAGTGGTGCCGTGGGTGTGAGTTTCGATGACCATGCTAATACCAAGCTTCGCTGGAAAGCGCAAATGCGAATTACCGGTGCGCACCACAACGAGGCCCCGGTTACGGGTGACCCGGCCAAACGGCTGGAGGGTCATGCGCAGCGACCCTACGTCGTCGCCGGCGGGGGATTGCTTCCCAAAGGGACAGGCCCGCTGTTGGCCGATTGTTTCACCACATTTGCTGTGTCGTCGTATCACCAAGAAGGTGGCCAAGGATTCACCCCTGAAGATTGGCTGAAAGTGCGATCAAGTTACGAACTCACGTTCTCGCAGGTGAAGGGAATCTCCACCTGGTTCGTCCCGCCCTCCAATGAGAAATCGCTGCTTGCGACATTCTTTGCGCGTCTGGAAGTCAACAACTCCCAGGCATATCTTGCGGGGCTCAAGCAATCTTTTGAACTCACCAATGAACTTACCGCACGTTCGACAAGCGACATCAAGCTCCACTACAAAATTGCTCCCACAACCATTAACGGTGCCAAGGGGTTTGTAGCCGAGGCCGATCTCGGAGCGGCCACGGGCGATGCCCACCTGCAGATCTGGCAATCGCTGTTAACTGCCTTCTTGGGTGAAGATCGCAAACTATCGATTTACGCGGTGGCTTCCAGCGAGAAGCAGGTTGTGATCGGTATCGAGTCTGCCGACGAAGTCGCCAAGCTGATCGAAGGGTTGCAAAAGAGAGATGGGTCACTTGCCAAATCGGCAGACGTACAAGACACATTGGAGCTACTGGACCCCACGGCTCCTTTCACGCAGGTTGTGAATCCCCAGGGAGCGGTGGAATTCGCCCAGGCAGTCTTGAAGGGGGCGTTTCAACTGGGGTCCGTGTTGCAGTTGCCGATTTTCCCCAGCGGACCCCCCATCGGAATCACATTGACCGCAGAGAGCGACTGTTGGCAGGGTGAATTCGTAGTTCCAGCAAAAACCACGGATCACTTGGCCAAGTTTTTTTCCGATTTGGAATCCACTCTTGGTCAGTGATTGTTGCCGGAGATTACTTGTTCGCATTCTTCGCCCCTAAAAAATACCCGGCAAGGCTCCTCGAAACCATGCAAAATGGCCTCGTGGGGATCAACTCCCGCAGGACAGGCGAGTGCTACCAGATCGGCCCACTGGCCCACAGAGAGCAAGCCGGTTTGATCCGCCAATCCCAGTGCCTCGGCCCCCCACTGGGTCCCCATGTTCAGAATCGACTCCGGGGGCAAGTTTGGAAATCGCTTCGCCACGAATCTCATTTCACCCAACAATCCCAAGTCAGGATTCGAGGCTCGACTGTCTGTTCCCAAAGCAACTCGGACACCGGACTTCAGTAATTTCTCTAAAGGATACGGCGGATGACCAAAATAGGCGTGGGTTCTGGGGCAGTACACAACCGACATGAAATCGCGTCGTTGGCCTAAGAATTCGATCTCCGCCTCACTGAGATAATTTCCATGGATCACCAGAGATCGGGGGGCATCGGCGAGAACCCGCAAATAATCCAACACGGTGCTACCCAGCGATATCGCCCCTGGATCCCACATGCCTCGTTGATCGAGCAATTCTTGAAACGGTCCGCTGCCGGTGGCGAGTAACTCCAGCTCTTCACGCGACTCAGCCAGATGCATCGCCAGGGGGATGTGTCGCTGCTGCGCCAGAGAAACCAATTGCCGCAAGAGATTAGGATGCACAGTATAAGGGGCGTGCGGACTTATCCCGACCAAGTGTTCCGCGGCGCGAATGTTGGACGAGTTGAGTCTTGATTTCAAATCACTAAGTACCGAATCACACCGCGCCGCCGAGAATCCAATCACTTCTTGAAAAATGGTACGCGAGGGACCCGGCAAGTCCGCATAAACACTCAACGGCAGGTTGGCGATTTCTCCGAGGGTCGTCACACCGCTGCGTAGTGATTCGACTAAACCTTGTGCAACCGCTTCCCGAGGATTGCGATTGCTTCGATTTCGCTCACCGATGACCAAGCGAATCCACTCGGGAAGTGCCATTCCCGGTTTTCCCACGGGTCGCGGCAAGTCACTAAACTCGAGATGGGTGTGGGCATTCACCAAACCTGGCATCAGAACGACATCACCCAGGTCGATTGTCTCTAAACTGGAAGTTGCGGGCGCATCGATCCCCACAATCTGGCCAGCTTGGACCGAGACCACCCCCCCCGCGATCGGAGGTCCTGCGACAGGCAGTACCCAGCGTGCTCGTAAAGAAAACTTGTGCATTTGGGCAATGATACCCGAAACACCTAGCGGTCCCAGAGGCACTTTTTACTTTAGAATCGAAACTATCCGGGGCACGATCAAGAAATGATGTCGAGTTTACAGAAAGTACAAAATGTCATCAATTCTCGATTCGTTCGCTATTCGTTACGTCTTTGCGGTACGGCGGGCATGGAGGACCTGTCCTTTCTGTCGCGATCAAACCAGAACCGAAGCACGTCGTCGGCTTGCACAGTGATTAGCGCAATCGTAGCGCCGCCGCCATCGACAAACTCAACCTCATAGGCGGCGCCATCCTGATACACATGAACCACGGTACCGACATCTCCGCGATTGAGTTTCTCGTGTCCGGGATCGCAATCAAGGACAACAAGTTCGTGTTCAGCAATCATAGGGAAGAATCCGGAAATGCAGTTACCAAACGGGGGGGAGCATCGTCCTCGACAATCCACACGGTAACTATTCGACCAGAACGATGATCGGGCCGAGAAATACTCCCCACTGCTGTATATTTTACACCATGGATTGACTGTAGGGTATCGAAATGCTCGCAAGTCTTAGCAATTGCCAGTAAGTCGCTCGCCAGCAAATGCCAGTCGTACTGTTCGTAACCGAGACTTCTAAACCAAACCGCCTTTGAGCCACCTTCGGGGTGTTCGTGATTTAATAGGTAGTCATGGACTTTCTCGCGGCTGGCAACAGCACGTTCGGCATCAGGAATTGGCATAGGTAATTCCAGACATTCTTCTTTCGGGCCCAGTCGATCCCTATCATATTGTGCAAGTGAGTTCATCAGGAATCTTAATGGGTAGCGGACTTTACAATCGTGTGTGTTCCGAAGGAGCGCTTAAATCCCGGAGGG
>CALMBE010000060.1 GCA_937860165.1 uncultured Planctomycetaceae bacterium | reverse complement strand
CGGCGACGACCGAACAGACCGCACGCGGCAGCGGCTAGGCTCAACAGCGCCAACGAACTTGGTTCGGGGACTGCCGTAATCTCGGGTGGGGACTGCATAACCGTCACGAACTGGTTGCCGTCGGCTTCTAATTCCAAATCAGGAAATAGACCACCAAAATTTCCTTGCAGGATGCCCGTTCCCGAATACTGGTTCGACGAAAAATCATGACCGCCGCCGTTTATGTAAGCGGTGACACGAATATCCCCCGTGGGAATAGCGTTCAAAAAGTCGAGGAGTTGATCCAAAGGAATCGACAGTTCAATACCCTTAACGACATCACCCGGATTGCCAGTTACGACTAAACCACTGCCGCCTTCAACACCTGCGGTATTGCTGTTATCTAAGGCCAACTGCAACTCGACCAAGTTCTCCAAATTTCGGTGATTCAAAGCGTTGGTGGGATCATTCGTGTCCACAGGCAATGCGAAATCCAGTTCTGGCGCAATACAACCGGCTCCGCCATCGGTGGTGTCGGCGGTGCAACCGCCCGCTCCCAGGGCGTAGTTCTTATCGATCAATTGCCCTGGACTCAATCCCGGTAGCGCCGGTGATTTGTCGACTAACAGTTGGGTCGTGAGTGTGGTGCCAGCGGGATTCACCTCCGGGCCCGTCGGATTGTAGGGGAAATCAGTTAATTCGGACGAGTCGCCATAGCGATCTTGCCAGCCAAAAGTCGGCTGTGTGAGATCCAAACTATCGACGTCGCCATCGCGGTCGCTGTCACCCTGGGCGTTTGTGGTCCCCGTGCCAACATTACGCTGCCAATTCAAAAAATCCCTGCCATCGACATCCAAGTCTCGATCATAATCAGCGGCCAGCGGAGCTTTGATCGTGCTGGGCAAGCCGTTAGGCGCTAGTTGCATCCCGGCTGCAACGACCTCGCCCGCAGTGCCATTCGTGAGGTCGGCATAGTGCGCGGTGACGGCCCAATGAGTCGACAATGGCGAGGACCCTGTACCCTGGCCTTCTCCACCGTTGGAGATCGTAATGTAATAGTCGGCAAAAAAACCAGCGTCAAAAACTAGACCATCCTGGCGCTGTAAGGCACCGTCAGTGGTGCCGAAGCCACCGCAGCAGAACGCATCGACAGCCGCAGGCAATGCTGAGCCAATAATCTCGTTGACCCCGCCCGCAGCACCATCGACGTCAATAAAGATTTCCAACTTGTTAAAGTTATTCTCCAAATTGCCAGCAAACAACATATAAAGCCGGTCCTTAATGCCATCGTTAGCCACGGTGCCGAAAACCTGATCCATCTCCGAGCCACCCGCTTCGGTGTCAACAAGATCACCTCGATTGTTGTCGCCAAACTGAGTTTGCGTGTTCTGCACGGAGAGCGAGGCGTAACCATCGCCGACACTTGCGTTGCCGTCGATCGTCGGCACGGCCCAGGCGGTAGTACTGAACAACAAGGCTGCACACGCAGCCGAACTCAAAAACAAACCTGTAGTCATTCTCATTGTAAATCTCCCTCTACGGATGCTGAGGCGATTGGCTGACCAATGGCCCCTGTTGTAATAGAAACCTATCGCTACCTGAAAATCCTCACACGCCGCGGCACAAGTCCGCACACTCCTAACAGGAAGCCGCACAGACTTCCCGGCTCGGGAACCGCGATAACTGCGGTGGCTACCAACGCTGTTTGCCCCGCAAGATTCGCGCCCCCGAAAGCCCCATGCCAAATCGCCAAATCTGCCCCGTCAATCACACCGTTGAGGTCGGCGTCCCCTTGATCGTAACGCGCGCCAGACAACAGGCTCGAGTTACGTTGCCAAGTTACAAAATCACGGCCATCGACATCGCCATCCAAATCAAAATCGCCGTTGACCGTTCCCACAAAATTCGTGATTAGCGTCTGCACGTCACTTGCGTTCACAATGCCGTCGACATTCAAATCGGACCGCCAAGCACTTCCGCCAAAGGCTGCGTACAATGCGGCGACATCGGCCAGGTTCGTCGCCCCATTTTCATTGATGTCCCACCGCCGGGTGAGCACACCTTGATATGCCGTTAATACGCTGGCGCTGGCTCCATTGGCTTGCAGATGCGGGCCCAAGGCGAACAAATCGTGATTGTCCACGCGACCATTGCCATCCAAGTCCGCTGCGGCACGGAACTGATTATTCTGGCTATAGAGAATCTGCTCGAACGAGCCTCCCAGCCCCTGGATGTCGCCTACTTGGTAGACACCATTGGAATTGAGATCGCCAAAACCCAGTCCCAGGCCGGTTGCGGTGTACATCCCGGGGAACCGCCGCACACTGTAACCGTGTGTGCCATCGTAAGTGGGCTCGAAGGTGACAACAGTCGCTACGTGATTCCCCGTCACGACGCTGTTGAATCCATAGACAAACGCATCCACGTCATAGCGTCCGGCGCTATTCTGCCCGTTGAGCGCCAGTTGCAAGACTTGTGCATCGCTGAAGCCAGTGGGCAAGTCGATAAACAGGTGCATGTTCGTGGCTGTGGCATCGGTCGATTTCACGATCAAATCGCGGTTCTGTAATGTGTTAGGACTCGAGGCATAGGGATCGAAACTCACCACCGTGGACTCTGGGGCGAAGCGGTCGACGTAAATCGCCCGCTTGAAATCGGTAAACACCGCTGGGCCGCCATCTCCTCCTGTTCCCGAATTACGATGCCGGAAGGCCCGCACGGTGACAAAATGCCGCCCCTCGGCAAGTTCCGTGGTGTCGATGGTTTGTGCGTAGGTGCCAACACCGTTGTTCGTAAAGCCCGGGACTCGCGTATCGGTGAATTCTTCAAATCCATAGGACACGCTCCCAGGCGTGGGATTGTCGATCCCCGCTACGTTGTTGAGGTCGAATCCCTCATCGATGCGGAGGACTGCCGTATCTCCGTCGGCAGCGAAATCACGCACCATCATGCTGGTGGAGGGATCGAGCAAGCTCACCGGTGTCGTGCCGAGTTGTACTTGAAACGCATTCGCGCGGATCACGTCGACATCGCCCAACCGGGCCGTGCCGTTGGTGGCGGCAGTGGGGGTCGCGCCGGCGAGTGTCGACGCCACGTTCGTCAAATTGAGACTTCCCTGAGGAGTTGCTAAACCATAGATGACATACCCGCGACCGTGCGTACCGTTGCTGGGAATGCTGACATTCACTTGCCCCGAACCATTTACCTTAACCGTCTCGGGAATCACATTGCCCGGATCGACGAACACATCGGCGGCGTTCCCGGTGAGTTCGACGAGAATCGTTCCGGGGGCAAAGGCGGTTTGCACTCCGTTGCGGGTCTCGACAACAGTGTCGTTGCGGCTATTTAACCCAACGAGCGCTGAATTCGCGCGCTCGTAAATGTAGATATTAGAAAAGCCGTTGGGGTTAAAAGCGTCGTCCAACCAGCGTTCGTGGAAATTTCCCCGACCGTGCGAGTTGCGGATTTCGACGAGCTTGGTGATCGTCTCGCCGTACAGACCACCGAGGGCATCCTCTTTGCCGTCGTTCGGAAAATCGCGGCCCTCGCCAAATTCTTTGGCATTCAGATAGACATTCGCATTGCCGGGACGCATCAAGGTGTACGCATAGGCGACATTTTTCAAGAAGGGAAAGCCACCGGCGAGACTGTCGTGGCTGTCGACAAACGAAACGCCTTGGCTCCCGTTTTGGAGTCCATCGTCCTGAAAATCTTGGCTTGCACCCCGAATGTCGTGCCAGTTATTCTCAAAACCGTTGCCGGTGAGGTTGCTCCGCAAGGCGAAAAAGAGGGGAAAATCGAGGGCATCGCGATTCCCTCCGACCGTCGTGTTGTTTTGCGCGATAGCCAAGGGATTCGGCAAGTCATGTCGAATAAAAGTTTGCACAAAGCCCTTGTCGCCATCCAGGATTTCCCCGAACGAATAGACCGGTTTAATCGTGCCATCGTGATTGAGTCGCGGGTTCGCGCGAAACACGGCTTGGTCCAGATAATTAAGCACCCACGTCGGCATGTGCTTCACAGCGTCGGTCCGAAATCCATCGACCCCGATTTCCTGCACCATCCACCGCGCGTTCCGCATCAGCAACCCCGTTGCGTTCTCCTGCACGGGATCACCGTCCAAGGGGGTGGTGGTGTTGAAGTTGTACAGCGTCACATTTTGATTGAGCGCTGGGTCGAACACACTCGTGCCACCCAGGTTTTGATCGGTGTAAAAACGGGCGTTGTTCGGGTCGGGTTTGTTGTAGGTTGTACCCGCGGGGATGTTGTTCGGATTGCCCGCTGCGACCGGGTGCCGAATGAACTGGTGATTCTTTTCCTGGGCAATATCGACCAAGCCCGCCAATTGGCCCGTTAGCGGAAAATTGTCGAAGTTGATCGACGGATCATGAAAATCGCCGAACGCATCCCCAGCCACGGTCATCGCAAAACCTGGATAGCCTCCCAATGCCACTAAAGGTGCATCGAGTGAATCACCGAACCCGTTGTGATTCCAGAGCATATCGGTGTATACGCTCACGGTCGCGCGATGTGCCGACTTCACCAAGGATTTTAGGCCTCGTTCCGTGCCGTATAGTGTTTCACTTTGGGGCTTGCCCAAATCAAATCGGTCGAACAAATCGTACCCAACCGAAAAGCCCCCGGTGTCGGCCCGCTGAGGGGGGGGCAACCACATCGCCCCGTAACCGGTGTAGAACAGATCGACCTGACGATCTTCGATGGTTTTCCACTTGGCTTCGAACATTTGCAGCGTCGCGGGCGCGGAAACATCCTGGGCCGAAGCAATCAGACAGCAGTCCGCGCTGAGGGCGAGGCTCATCGCGCATCGCAGCCAAACACGCCGCAAAATTTGTGAGGAGTTTATCAAGGTGCGCTTTTCTCTATTCAATGTTCCACACGCCAGCCAACCAAATTCAGCTCGCAATCAACGGCCGCGCTGCGCTGGGTCTTGCCACCCCGCGGGGGGCTGGGAAGTTAATTCAAGATTGATTTCGTTGGAGCCGCCCGCAACCGTGAACTCCAAACCCGAGGAATTCGGAGATCGATACCAAGCAGGTGTAATCGGTGGCCCCGGGGGGGGTGGTCCTCCCGCTGCTGTTTGTCGCACGGCCGGGGGTTCGTAGGCCACAACAGTCACAATATAGTTTCCTGATGGAATACCTTCTTCACGACCAGTACGTAATTCGTAGGCACCATCTTGACCAATTTGGCCATAAGCCGATGGACCTTCGCCCGACGGCCTAAAAGTTACGGTTCCTCGAGAAATCGGCGTACGATCGAGCGTGACCACGCCGACGACAAAGGAGTCGTAGACGCCGCCACACCCGCTAAGCTCGAACAAAAGCAATAACAGGCAGGCGTGAAAAATCACCCTCCACGAGAATGTTTTCATTTCTCGGCTGCCTCCGTCTCTGGTTTTCTGACCGATTCTTCCGCGGCTCCAACAGGTGTTTCATCAATCGCGCCAGACTGGTTTTTTTCATCAGTAGGATTATCTTTCGCCTCGTCTTGCGAATCGGCGGGACCATCAACAATGTCGGGCGCTTCCGGTGGAGGGTCGTTTTGAGAGCCTTCCAAGTCGATGGGAAGAACATTTCTGCCGGGCTTGATCGAAAACTTGAGGTCCGTGGTATCGCGTTTCACATATTTAATCGCCGATAGCCTCGGACCTGCCAAGGGAGGACCTCCTTCAGCTACTACAGAGCTTTTGTCCGCAGGTGCATTAATAATGACGGTCGCAGTGTACTCTCCAGAAAATATTTTGCTCTCATCGGGCATTGCCATGTTGCCTTGACCAATTCTTAGCGAGAAGCTTCCATCGGAATGTATCGGTCCAGTAGAGATAGGTCCGTCATTAGCTGGGTAAAACGTCACTTGTCCCCGCGGTGCCAAAACGCCTTCGACTGTCACGGTCCCTTGGACAATTGCGTCGGCACTATTTGGGTCTTCGCTGCACCCTGGAGTTGCTGAAAGCAGCGACAATATTGTTGCTACGCCTGTCAAATGTTTGAAGCAGATATTCATTCCTGGCAATCTCTCTCTGGGTTAGTTGGAATCAGCCGCAACTTCGCCACCATCCCGCGTGGCGAGTGCACGATAAGTCGCGCTATCAATGCTTTCGCTCACAAATCGAACGGAAGCGTCTCCCATCGCAAATTGTGCTCCGCCAGGATGGAGACTCTTGAAGCCACGCACATCATTCCATCGATTCGACTTAATCTCCGTCTTGTCTACGCCAATCAGGAAGAAGTTCAGGGGAACTCCACAGGTTCCCCAAGTGCCATCCGCAAAATAGGCCATGCTATGGTAATCTTGTTCAACAACGCCTTCGCCGATCATAAAGGTCCCACTCAATCCGTCGGTGGCGGTCTTGAGCTTGACTTTGTCGTAATAAGAAGCGCGAAAAATCAAGCCATTCGCATTTGTGACATGGTGTAAATCAGGGATTGAACCAAAGCCCGTGAATTCCGAAACAGGACTAAACGGGTTCGATGAAGCTTGGTCGATGACAAAGTCACCGGCAACTCCTTTGTAGCTCGTCGTGGCGACCGGATTAGCCAAATTGTTATCCCAGTACCATTGATCGACTGACGGCAGGGCACTGGCATCTGATGGACAGGTGAATATCGGCAGTTGTTGCTCCATAAAAGAACGAATCTCTTCGATTCCCATACCTGCTCCACGATTCGCACGAGCGGTGTGCTTATCTTTCCCGCGAGGAGCATTTTTTAAGCCCGAAGTAATCCCCGCATACATTGCTTGCTGTTCGATCTGCGGAAGTATTTCCACAGTCCAACCTTTGCCGGTGTAACCTGGTCCACCCTTCGCAGGATCCAAGATGCCATCTTGACCTGGGGGGCCAACCCATACAGTGGATCGCGTGGAGAAATCGATAGTCCTATCCTCCGGCCATGGAGAAACACTATAGGGTAAATATCCTTTAGTAACCTCATAGTTTAAAGCTGCCAGCCCGATGTTCTTTAAGTTATTCGAGCAGCTCATGCGCCGCGCGGCTTCGCGGGCTGCCTGCACGGCTGGGAGCAAGAGGGCCACCAGGACCCCGATGATCGCGATCACCACCAACAGCTCGACCAGGGTAAACGCACCTTTGGTGGGTTTGCGAAAAGTTGTGTTCATAACCGATCAATCCTTCTGAAAAGTAAGCCGCCCCGAAAATCCATTGCCCGCGAAAAGACGCTTAAAAGCGCGAAATAATAAGAAACAACTAACGGTCGCACAGTTCAGCGCTGACCGCGTGGAAATCATGGCCGTATTCTGAATTCCAATCCTCTTTTTTTGCGCCCTTTCGTGTGTTTAGCGGGCATCAAAAACTAAAAGTTGGCAACCGCCGATCGCTCGCCAGTACCGGGGAGTACTGAGAGAGCGAATCGGCGATTGCCCAAAAATCAAGGTCTCTTAATAGTCGTAAGGCGTTAGGCGTTAGTAGTAAGTACCGAAAACTTATGACTAACACCTTACTACTAACTACTTACGACTTATCACTTACGACTTATACCTAACTACTTAACCCCGGCGACCTCGGCCGCAGACCAAGCCCACCAACGACAAGCCCAAGAGGGC
>CALMBE010000059.1 GCA_937860165.1 uncultured Planctomycetaceae bacterium | reverse complement strand
GGAGAACACTTGCTCGGATGGCACAACCCAGGCCGGAGTCTCGACCCCATCGTCCTGGGACAGATCGGCCAGGCGATACAAAGCGCGGCGAATCTCGGCTTTGTACTCTTGCCCGTGCTGGAAACCCATCTCGTAGGCCGAGCCCGCCAGGCGAACACTGCGGATCGCCGCGCTGGAGAACGTAGCCGTAAGTCGCGATCTCGACGGCAGCTCGACAACGGGCGAAGCCACTGTCTCTGGTTGCGGAGTAGGTTTTAGTGTGGGGGGTGCTGGCTGGGCGAGCGCAATATCTTCGGTGACGGGAGCGGGCGTCAGGTTGGAAGTCAGGTACGCGACCACGTGACGGAGTGTCGGAAAATCATCCAGCGTGAGATTCTTGTTGGGAGTCACGTCGAAATATTCCTGCAACTCACCGAACAGCTGCGCTTTCTTGATGCTGTCGATGCCCAGGTCGGCTTCCAAGTCGGCGTCCAGCTCGACGAGCTCGGGCGGATAGCCGGTCTGAGCGACGACGAAATTCACGAGGAACGCCTCTAACTCACTGGAGTCGACGTTTGCAGCGGGTGCGTTCGCCTGCCGCGTCGCGGGAGCGGGCTCGTCCAATAATTGAACTGCCGAGGCCGTCGCTTGCGGGGCCAATTCGGTTTCGACCGCAAAGTTTTCGTTCACATGCCAGATGTCGGATACTTCACTTGTCACCTCCATTGAAACCGCAACACTGCCGTTGCCGTTTTCGCTCGTGGGTTCCCACAAGAGCGCTTGGGACAGCAACTCGGACATGTCTCGGCGGGGACCAGAACTCGGCGCGGGTTTCCCTTCGCCACTCGAGGCCAGACGCATCTTTTCAGTTCGTCGCTGCGTGGCATCGAAGTGATGGAACTCGTGCCGTGTGACCGGCTTGGCGGCGGGTGTCGGGGGAATGGGCCGTTCCAGCGCGCCACAGCATTCCAGCATCGCCCGCACGCGACAAACTTGTTCCAAGGCCGCGCCCTGGGGGGCATCGCTAGCTATCTGTCGGGCCTGAATCCCGACGAGGATTTGTTCGTTGAGTCGCGTGAGATGTTGCTGGGGACCGACTTCGACAAACACCGTGGGCCGCTCCTGGGCCAGGGTACGGACCGCATCGGCGTAAAGCTGTGGCCGGGTCATGTGGGCTTCGAGATTGGCGCGAATTTCTTCCGCACTCTCGATCTCTCGATTGGTAACCAAACTGAAGGTAGCGATCGTGGGCCGCTGGATCTCCGCCGCGCGGAGCGCTTCCCGCAACGGACCGCAGGACTCGCCCATGAGCGGCGTATGGAAGGGACAGGGGACTGGAAGCTTGCGTGCCTGATAACCAGCTTGTTCCAATCGTTTCGCCATAACCTCGAGTGCGGCCAGCCCTCCCCCGACGACGGTCTGCGTCGGTGCATTGTGAATAGCGACGTGAATTTCCAAATCCGAACCGCCGAGCAACTCGCGAACTTGAGCGGGTGTGGCCGACACAGCCAGAAGTCCGCCGTGGGAATCCTTGCAGGAGTCGATACCCGCGCACCGAGCGCGCGTGACCCGCAGCGCTTCTCCGAGGCTCCATCCGCCGGTCGCAATCAGGGCGCAGTACTCGCCATAGCTGTGTCCCACGGCAATCTCGGGGGTGATCCCTTCAGCTCGTAGTACGGAATTGACGATATAGCTGGCCGCCATCATCGACGCTTGGGTGACCCAAGCATCCACGCCCAATTGGTTGGGACTATCCCATACCATCTGGGCAAAGCTCTGTGAACCGAGTTGCGCGAGTGCTGATTCGACCTCACTTAGCGCAGCACCGGCCGCAGGATGCGATTCGACAAGTCCCCGCAACATGCCTTCGTATTGCGAGCCCTGTCCTGGAAACATAAAAGCGATCCGCGGTCGGTTAATTTCGAGAGACGGGCAATAGAACACCCCTTGTCGTTCGAGAGCCGCCAAGGCAACTGGGTTGTTCAGTTGGGTCTCGGCAAGCTGCAGCTTGGCCCGCAATGTTTCCTTGTTGTCCGCGACAATCGCCAACCGTGACTGATGTTGGGGTGCGAAACTGGCGGGACTCGCAGCGAGTTGCTGGCCGCTGTCAGCCAGGGCTGAGGTGACTTGCTCTCTGAGGCCTTCCTTCGTAAGTCCGCCGAAGCGGACGATGTGCCACTCTTTTGGGAGCGGTTGGGTAACAACTTGCGCGGGCGCTTCAAGCCGTGGCGGAACCGGTGGCACTTGCGTCGTGGTGATCAAAGTTGGCGTTGGGGCCTGCGCCGCAGTGATTGATCGGGCGAGGAAGTTCACCACATGACGCAAAGTTGGGAAATCATCGAGCGTGAGATTCTCATCCGGTGTCACATCGAAGTACTCCTGCAATTCACCGAACAGCTGAGCCTTCTTGATGCTGTCGATGCCCAGGTCGGCTTCCATGTCGGCGTCCAACTCGACAACTTCGGCCGGGTAACCGGTTTGTTCGACGACAAAATTGATCAGGAACGCCTCCAATTCAGGCACCGAAGCAACCGAAGCGGTGGCGGATACGGGTGCAGCCGGCGAGGCCACGGCACCGTTGGAGGCTACTGGTGAGATCTCACTTTTCTGAGGAGTCGCCGCCGCGATCTGCCCTGCTTCACACACTAGGTGGTAGGCCAAGCCGCGCCCGCAGGAAACAATCGAGGCCATCGTCGCTTCCCGCTCGACTGCCTGTTGTATTTCAGTAACACGGAGCAGTTCAGAGTGGGCGGTGGCAACGGTCGCGGGGAATTCGATGCCCTTCGTCGGCAACACTTTTCCATGCCCGAGCTCAAGTACCGCTTTCAACAGCGATGCCATACCCGACGCGCCGTGTGTGAAGCCAATCTGGCTGGACACCGAACCGACGACCAGCGGCGCACGGCGGTGGCCGCCAGCCTCCACGGCGGAGAAGGCCTGGAGCTGCTGGTTTGCCATGTCGTGAGTGAGTGCATCCAGCTCGATGACCATAATATCATTGGGACTGGCGTCGCCCTGTTGGAAAGAGCGCTCAAGGGCCGTTTGTAGCGCATGTTGCAAGGAATCATGATGCGCCACGCCGACCCCACGGATAATCGCGCGGATGCGATCTCCGTCGCGACGGGCGTCGGTTAAGCGCTTTAGAATCACGACTCCCACACCTTCACCGGGTATAAATCCGTTGCCCCCCGCATTCAAGGCAGAAGGGGATCCCGCACCATTGTTCAGGATGCCGCTCAGTGCGAGGGACTCATACTCGGGTAGCCCCATCCGGCGCTGTCCAGCCGCGCAGATCATCATATCGCAGTCGCCGGCTAGGAGCATGTCCATGCTGATGCCAACGGCCATCAGAGAAGACGCCTCGCCAGCGTCGAGTGCCGCGGCACCTCCCATGAGATTCCAAGTCTTGCCAATCCGCGAGGCCAGGGAGCTGGTGCTGAAGCTGCCGGTCTCGTCGATGAGCGCTGGCCAGCGTTCCAGGAGCGCGGTTGAGAATTGCTCCGCGACCAACTGGACTTGCTGCGCCGACAAATTGCGTTTGGCGAGACTGCGGCGGATCACTTTTCGCATGTCCGGCAGGCGGAGGCCCATCTGCAATTGGAAGGAAAAGTCGCCGCCGAACTCGGTCCCCACCAACACACCCACACGACCGCGGTCGAATGGTTTCTGATCGTAACCGGCGTCAATGAGGGCCTGGTCCGCAGCGTCCAGAAGCATGAATTGCAACGGGTCGGCCTGGGCGATTTGCTTGGGGGGAACCTTGTGGCGACGCCAATCGTATTCGAACCCTTGCACGAACCCACCCAGCGGCGGTGCATTCAGGGCAGCGCCAGGGCCCCGGGGGAGCAAATCATAGCGCAACCGATCTGCCGGGGCTTGGCTCTTGGGGTCACGACCCGAGGTGAGCAATTCCCAGAACTGGCCGATGTTCGCAGCACCCGGCAAGATACAACCCATGCCGATGACCGCCACCGCATCCTCGTCCGTAGAAGGCATCGCGGCGGGCGTGGCGATCTTTCGACTGGTCTCGGTGAACTCTTCCAGAGCGATGTGCATATTGAGCCCACCAATCCCGAAGGCATTGATCCCCGCCAGTCGCGGGGAGCCATCGACCGGCGCCGGCCAGGGCACGGCTTGGGTTGGCACGAAGATCGGTGCCGTGTCCCAATCAATCTTGGGATTGAGATGACGGATGTTAATAGCCGGGGGGATCACTTCGTGCTTCATGCACAGAATGGCCTTGACCACGCTGGCGATACCCGCGGTTTCGAGCGAGTGACCGATGTTCGCTTTGACGCTGGTGACGGGTATTTTTTTCCCTGGGGGAAAATGTTGGGAAAGTATTTCGGTGACCGTGTTAAGCTCGGTCGCGTCGCCGAGTTGCGTCGCCGTGGAGTGAGCCTCCAGGTACTGCAGTTTCGAGATGTCGACACCTCCGCGGTAGGCGCGCTTCATCGCTTCCATCTGGCCTTCTTTACGCGGGGCCCAGAGGCTCTTGCCCTTACCGTCGGAAGAAATGCCCAAGCCGCGAACCACGGCGTGAATCTGATCGCCATCGGCTAAAGCCCGGGACAGCGTCTTGAGGACGATTGCCGCGTAACCTTCACCACAGATCAGACCGTCGGCGTCGGAGTCGAACGGCCGCGTGCCGGTGGAGCTCATCGCGCGGGCGGCGGAGAACAGAATCAGTGAATCGCTCTTGCAGTCGGAAGCGCCGCCGACGATTGCCATGTCGATGCGACCCAATTGGAGCGCGCGGGCGCCTACCAGAATGGATTGCAGTGAGGAGGCACAAGCGGAATTGATGGCTGCAAACGGCCCGCTGAGACCAAAGGCCTTGGTAATCGTGCCCGCCACCATACAGGCCGAGACATCCGGCGAGTCGAGCGAGCGCCGCGGTTTGCGGCTGCGAACGTCGGCGACGAGCTCCTGCATGACCTCCCGTTGATCGCCGGGGGTCAGCTTGCGGAATTCTTCGCTGTCGCGCAAGAGTTCCGCTGCTTCTTCGATGCAGGTGGCGTAGGTGTAGTCGCCGGCAAGTTCGCTACCCTGGGCGTGTCCGATGAAAACGCCACAATTGCGAACCGCATCCGGCAGGTGAAAGGGATCAAACCCCGCATGTTTCAGCGCCTCGCCCGCCACCTCGCACATCAAGAGATGAGTCGGGTCAACGCCGTGCAGTAACTCCTGCGAAATGGGACAATTCTGGTGCTGAAACTCGCGGCTGGAGATGATCGCACCCAGTTTGGAATAGCACTTGCCCACTTCACCGACCGTGGGATCGTAGTACAGCTCCTCGTCGAGCCGGTCGGCAGGCAACTCCACGACGGCGCTCCCCCCCGTGATGAGTAGCCGCCAATATTCTTCGAGGTTGTCAGCGCCTGGCAATTTGCACGCCATGCCGACAATTGCGATGGGGATGCTTTCTGGCCTCGTGGGGAATGACTTCTGGGGCACGGTTGGTTCTCACAGTTTCATGGTCTTAAGAATCCCTTCCTCGATGTGTAGTTCGCAAATATCAAAAGTTGGTTACGAGCTTCTCCAACAAACTAGAAACGCTTTTACGGCCTGGGCAGTCCCCTTCCAGGACAATTCTCCCAAGGTCAATCGACTTGGCGACCGTCAGTTTGCCTTCCGTCAACAAGCGAAAGGTTGCCGAAGTGAGATAACATTTATTGGCTTCCTCGGCAGCCGGACCTCGATCGATTGCGCAGAGTTGATCGTCATGGTGCCTCAATTGCCAGTGTCCACCACCGCGTCCGGTCACTTGAAGATTACATCTGGTTGGGGCCACTCCGGTGCGGTTGCCCTGGGTCCCCACGCGTTCTCCCAAGTACCGAGCCACGTCGAAGGCCGCTTCGATTTTCCTGTACGGAGCAAGATTGAAATTCCGCTCAATGGGGAACCTCGCAATCCGCATCAGGGCGTCTTCGTTCATCTCGGGACAGGGCAGCTCAGGTAGAGCCGCGTTCGTGTTCGATAGGTCGAATTTCGGATCGTCCCGCCAATGCGACTGGTATATCCGCATGTATTCTAGAAACAGCGATTCATAGATCGACAAATCCGCCCCACCCGGCGACCGCACAGGCTTCGGATGATACGCTTCGATTGCGTTCTGTATGATCCGCTGAATCGTGGAT
>CALMBE010000058.1 GCA_937860165.1 uncultured Planctomycetaceae bacterium | reverse complement strand
GATCCCACCAGGACCGACAACATCCGTGATAAAAGGTGTCGTTATGCCCGTCACCGGATCCACCTTTGCAACGCTCGGCGCGTTACCGCTTTGTAGGTTTGAAACGTACAAGAAACCTCCCGGACCGAAAGCAAGTCCCGAGGGTTGGTCGAGGCCCGTCGTCGTAACGAAACGTACAAAAGCCCCCGTCGTTTCATCGAACGACACGATGCGGTCATTCGCCCGATCCGCGACAAACAACTCGGCAGCATGGCCCTGGTCGAATGTAGCAATGAGACAAGTCGCAAGCAGGCAGAGCAGGCAGAGCTGGGACAAAGTCGAGGGAATTCTCACGGGGCGGTTCTCCAGACAGAAAATCAAGTGTTGAGTGGCGAGCTAAGACTTGCTCCTTGACACAGTGGGTCGGTCAGGAGCATTCGATCAGCAGATTCTACCTTAGTAGAGTCCGCCCCCGGAGCCAAGTCCCCCTGGCCGCTCAATGTAGGGAGCCTCACACTTTCCGGAGAAAAAAGTGATCGGCCCTGTCTACTCACTTTTTCGAGCATCACGACCCAGGAATGAGCAACTCGCAAAGAATGCTAGCAGTGCGACGCTCGCGGGCTCCGGCACGGTTGGAATCAGACCATCCAACGAGATGTCGTCGAGGGTCAGGTCGTTGCCGAAGCCCTCGATTGTCAAATCGACAATTTCAAACTCGATCGAACTATTAACCCCTGCGTTGAGAACTGTCGTGGCAGGTGTCCACAAACCTACGCCTACAGGAAGCTGCAACGTGAGGAATTCGACATCGTTGGCACGAAAACTCAGGAGCGCCGGATTGATAGAAAAGCTACTCGCTCCCCAGGCTGAGAATGTGTAGTCGGTACCCGGCACAACGGAGACGGTCTGTCTCCAGATCGCTAAACCGGCGGTTGTCGTTCCGTTAGCCGTCTGCATCAAGCCGGTACCAGTGGTGTGATCGGCCATAGAGAGCCCAAGAGGGGTGGACGTTTGACGGGGAGCTTGTGACCGCAAACTGGCCCGTCAGCGAATTGTCCACGCCATCGAAACTGTAATCAGAGGTGAAGCCGGTGACGCCGGATTCAAAGTCGCCGTTGGTGAATAACTCCGCTGCCCCGGCAAGGGAACAGAAGAAAACAGGAGCGAGAGTAAAAAGGATAACCCGAGGGATCGATTTCATGAGACTAACTCCGCAGCTTAAACAAGGTTGAAAAGGGGCTCTCTCAGGTTCCAGGCCCATTCTATGCGGGAGTTTCTCCTAATGCAATCAAATTATGCCCACATTCGCCCGAAGTTTCGACGAATCCCCCCCGGGCGAGGCCGCTTCAGCGGCCGGGGCCCCAAAGCGGAGCGATTCAAAAACCCTGCGGAGTACCGTTACCTCATTCCTTGGAGCGAGCAAGTCCCGACACCAATAACTCCCGGATAAACGTCAATTCTCGCGGCAGGCGGTCGTACAGCTTGAAAAACAATTCATCGTGGGAAGCGATTTCTTGCAGCCAAAGCTCTCGATTCACCCCCATCAACTCGCCGAATTGTTCCTCGGTAAATTTGAGTCCCCGCCAGTCAAGGTCCTCATACTGGGGCATCCATCCCAATGGGCCCTCGACTCCCTGGGCTTCGCCGCGGATCCGACCCACGATCCACTTGAGAATTCGCATGTTGTCGCTGTAGCCCGGCCACAAGAACTTGCCCTCGGCATCGCGGCGGAACCAATTGACGTTGAAGACCAACGGCGGGGCGGGAAGTTGGCTCCCGAACTCGAGCCAATGATCGAAATAATCCCCCATGTGATAGCCGCAGAACGGAAGCATCGCGAGCGGGTCACGCCGGACTTGACCAAGCTGGCCGAACGCGGCAGCCGTCATCTCCGATCCCATGGTCGCGGCAGTGTAGACGCCAAAGGCCCAATTGAACGGTTGGTATATCAAAGGCACAATCGTACTTCGTCGGCCCCCAAAAATCAGACCTGAAATCGGCACCCCCTGGGGATTATCGTATTCCGAGTCGACACTCGGGCATTGCGAGAGTGGGGCCGTGAAACGCGAATTCGCATGGGCGGCTTTTTCGCTGCTCGCGGGAGTCCAGTCGTTTCCCTTCCAGTCGATGGCATGGGCCGGGGGTTTGTCGGTCATCCCTTCCCACCAGACATCGCCATCATCAGTGAGCGCGACATTGGTAAAGATCGTGTTTTCCTGAATCGACGCCATTGCATTGGGATTGGTCTTCTCGTTCGTGCCGGGGGCGACGCCAAAGAAACCTGCCTCGGGATTGATCGCGTAAATCTGGCCGTCGTCGCCGGGCTTGATCCACGCGATGTCGTCGCCGACGGTGGTCACTTCCCAGCCTTCGCTCTGGAATTCCTGGGGGGGAACCAACATCGCAAAGTTGGTCTTCCCGCAGGCACTGGGGAACGCCGCCGCCACGTAAGTCTTTCTCCCATCGGGACTCTTCACGCCCGTGATCAACATGTGCTCGGCCAGCCAACCTTCTTCCTTGGCCATCACCGAGGCGATGCGGAGTGCCAGGCACTTTTTCCCCAACAGGGCATTGCCGCCATAGCCAGAGCCGTAACTCCAGATCGCCCGCTCCTCGGGGTAGTGAACGATGTATTTGTTCTTCGGATCAGGGCTGCAAGGCCAGGCGACATCCTTCTCACCAGTGGCCAGTGGCATCCCGACCGAGTGCAGACACTTCACGAAATCGCCACTGCCCAATGCCTTGAGAACTGCCGTTCCCATGCGGGTCATGATCTTCATATTCACAACCACATAAGGCGAGTCGGTGATCTGCACACCGATTTGCGAAATCTTCGACCCGATCGGTCCCATGCTGAAGGGGATCACATACATGGTACGCCCCTGCATCGACCCCTTGAACTTGGGGCGGAGGGACTTTTTCATTTCCTCGGGACACATCCAATTGTTCGTGGGCCCTGCATCCCCCTTACTCCGCGAGCAGATGTAAGTCCGATCTTCCACCCGAGCTACGTCGCTGGCATGGCTCCGAGCCAAAAAGCAATTCGGTCGCTTCTTGGGATTGAGCTGAATGAAGGTGCCGCTCTCGACCATCTCTTCGCACAGTCGGTCATATTCACCCTGCGAACCATCGCACCAATGGACCGCGCTCGGTTGGCAAAGGGCGACATTTTCCTCAAACCAAGCGACAAGTTCTGGATTCTTGACGGCACTGGGAATCTCAATGGCGACGGTGGACATAGTCTGTTTCTCCTCGAATATCGCTACCAGCGATGGCAGTGGTAAAGCTCTATCAGGTGTTCAGCGGGAACTCAATCGATTGATAACGATTTTCGATTCTACGAAATCCGCAGGACTTTACTAGTGGTCCGACTTCGCTGAGGCGCGAGTCCGTGAAAGCACAGTAATTCGCCGAGATATTTGGCATCTATACGCGACTGAATAGTCAAATTCCTACCTGTCAAAAATGCGAGGCACAATCAGCATTCTTAATGCTGACTAGCGCGTTACAAATGTTGGCTACCACTACGCTTTGTCACAACTTGACTTTATACCCCACGCTGTGAGTGATGATCCGTCTTGGGTGCCACTGGCTTTACCAGTGTCTTCCCAATCAATCCCATTTCACCAGTCAAAAAGCCAGGGCCGATCAGTTATTCATTTTGGTTCATCAGGAATGTTAGAGGGTGGTGCTTGTGACAGTTGGGGTGTGAAACTATCCCCTTGGATGCAATTGGTGTTTATCCCAACGAGGCCGTGAGTTTTTTAT
>CALMBE010000057.1 GCA_937860165.1 uncultured Planctomycetaceae bacterium | reverse complement strand
TCGGTACTGGCGACATACGGCGGGTTGCTCAGGACCAAATCGAATGTCACCCCGGCGGGGAACGCTGCGAACAAGTCGCTTTCAATAAACTCGATCCGCTCCGCAACGCCGTGCTTGGCCGCATTCCGCTGCGCCACGGCGAGGGCCGCGGGACTGACATCGACTGCCGTGATGCGACACGACTTGACATGTTTTGCCACGGCCACCGCAATGGCCCCGCTGCCGGTGCCAATGTCGGCGATCCGGGGTGACTCGGTTTTCAGCGATTTCGCAAGATCGATCGCTCGCACGACCAGCAGCTCAGTTTCGGGTCGCGGAATCAGCACATCGGGGGTGACATCGAACATGAGCGAGAAGAATTCGCGTCGCCCCACCAGGTAGGCCACCGGGGCCCCTTTGGCTCGGCGTCCAACGAGCTCCCGGAATTTTGTGCGAATTGCTTCGGGGGGTTCTTCGTCGAAGGCCGTGTACAGCTCGATGCGTTGGCAACCGCGGGCATGCGCCAGGAGCACCTCGGCATCGAGACGCGGGGAATCGGCCCCTTTGCTCCGCAGAAACTCAGTGGTCCAAGTGAGCAACCGACCCACGGTCCAGACTTCGGTAGTGGGTTTGTCGTCAGACATCGACTCACTTTTCAGACAGGGGACTTAGTAGCATGGCCCCCTGGGCCGTGTACTGTCTTTGAAACACACGGGCCGGGGGCCCATGCTACTTTACAAAAAACCTCTCAATCATCCGTACCAAACGCATCGCGGAGTTGTTGGCGGTCGTAGTCGACCAGGGCATCGGTCACGGGTTGCAAATTTCCGGCGAGGATCTGATCGAGTTTGTACAAGGTCAGACCGATGCGGTGATCGGTCACGCGATTCTCGGGAAAGTTGTAGGTGCGAATCCGTTGGCTGCGGTCTCCCGAGCCGACCAAGGTGCGACGTTCGTCGGCCCGTTTCTGGTCTTCGATCTGTCGCTTGGCTTCGTAGACACGGGTCTTGAGCACCCGCAGGGCCTTGGCGAGATTCTTGTGTTGGCTTTTTTCATCTTGGCACTGGACGACGATGCCGGTTTCGAGATGGGTGAGCCGCACGGCCGACTCGGTCTTGTTGACGTGTTGGCCACCGGGCCCGCTGGCACAAAACTTGTCGAGTCGATAATCCTCGGACTTGATGTTGACTTCGACATCCTCGGGCTCGGGCATTACGGCGACGGTAGCTGCCGAGGTGTGGATGCGACCTTGGGTTTCGGTCTGCGGGACACGTTGCACACGGTGGCCGCCGCTCTCGTACTGCAATTCGCGGTAGACCCCCTCCCCTTCCAAGGCCAGGGTAATTTCCTTGAAACCCCCGAGCTCGGTCGTGCTGTGATCCAGGAGCTCCATTTTCCAGCGCTTGATCCCGGCATGGTACTTGTACATCTCGTAGAGACTGCGAGCGAAAAGGGCGGCCTCGTCCCCGCCGGTGCCGGCTCGGATTTCCATGACACAGCGGGTGCGATTCGCATCGGCACCACCGAGGGTCAGTCCCAAAAGCTCGTTCCACAGAGATTCTCGCTCTTCGATGAGCGTGGGAAGTTCCAGGCCAGCTAACTCCCGCATATCGGCATCGCTGCCGATGAGCATTTCTCGGGCGTCGGTGATCTCACGATTGAGTTCTTTGAATCGCCGATATTTGTTGGCGAGCTTGGCGAGCGAACCGTGCTCCCTGGCAACGGCGGCAAGGCGCGGGGAATTGCTCAAGACCTCGGGGTCGACCAACTGCTGTTCGAGTTGCGTGAAGCGAGCGAGATTATCTTCAAGAAGTTGACGCATGAGGTGGGAAAATAGAAGCGGAGACCACGGGGCGAGGAATAAGCACCAACGTGCTTACCAATTCGCTCCGTAGCTACTTCTTGTCGGCGGGCTTGGCCTTTTTCCCTTTGGTGAGACTCGCGTAGCCAGCAGCAGCGAACTTGTTCTTGAACTTCTCGATCCGCCCGGCGGTATCGACAAACTTCAACTTGCCGGTGAAGAAGGGGTGGCAGGCGCTACAGATATCGACCTTCAGTTCCTTGCGGACGCTCCCGGTGACAAACGAGTTGCCACAACCACAGGTGACTTTGGTTTCGTAGTATTTGGGATGAATCTCGGTTTTCATAGCACTCGCTCCTCGTCGGCACCGTTTGTCTGAGCTCCTCGCGGGAACCGACGCTGCCAATTGCGGCCAATGATCTGTGAACGAAGGGGTCAGGTCTGGAATCCCGGAGTATATCCCTTGGAAAGACGGGAAACAAGGGCCTTGGTTTGGCGGGTAGAGAGTCCATTTCGTAGCGGTGTTGACTCCTCTGGCCGGAATGGCCTAGCATCCGCAGGTCGTTGGAATACCTGAACCAACGCCCGAGAACCTGCGTAATTGAACGAGGCAGCGCGTGCCGAACTCCTTGCTCACCCGACATGACCGCTTTGCAGGGAACACAGTGATTTTCTACGTTGCCAAAACACCACAAATTGGAACCCGTGTGCAGGTCCGGGAAAAGCACGATTGACACAAATGCTACAGGAATCCTGGAGCGGGCAATCGGCCCTGTGAAGAAATTATGAATCCAAGCTAGCGATGCAGTCGATGATAGCATTGTCCTCGCGGCTTGGCCGGCTGAAGACAAACTACTCCCCAGACATTTCGTCCCGTTCGCAACCCAGATCCATCGAAACTAGTCCCTATTTCCTGCTGCTCCGATGGATGGCAGCTACCACTTGGCAAGACCGATTGGCTCGACTCCTCGCAGGCGTTACCATAAGCAACGAGCACCCGCTCTAGCCCCGCCCCACACGAGAGAGCAGCACAAGGTGCAATTCACCGGAGATCGAACATGCAAATCCACGGCACAAATCACATTCACGGACCACAGGGAATTTCGGGCCCCTACACCAGCCGCTCCAACAATCAGCGTCCAGTCGGCACTGCGGGGAGTACCGGCGACCAACTCGACATATCTCCAGCTGCACAAGAAGCGGCCCAAGCAGTCGAGAGCGGCGAGATACGTCTCGAATTGGTTAACCGGGTCCGCAATGAAATTGCGGCCGGGACCTATGAAACGTCCGACAAACTCGACTCGGCCCTCGAGCAACTGCTGGATGACATCGCTTGATTCGCAGAAATTTTTTCAGCTTTACGTTGAACCGTCGAGATCTTTCTCGACGGTTTTTTTGTGGCATTACTGCAAAGTCTCTCCCTCGTCACGGACTTGTTCAAGCCTAGCTGGAGGCAAGCTTGCCTCCGGCTGGGCTGGTGGTGGTCCTGCGGGGTGACGGACTTTGCGGTTCTGCTGGTGCGAAAATGGCCACTACTTGAGACTGCACTGCGAATCGGATAGAATCAATAGTCGAAGGCGATATTTCCTTTCTTGCGGTTTTTTGGTGATTAAGAAACCTTGATTGTCTCAATAGCGAGTTACTTTGCTTCTTATTGAGACGCCCTAGTGCTTTGGCAGACCTAAATGTTCGGGTAGATCATGTGAGCCGATGGCGCTAGCCACGGGTTTTTCAGGGACAACCCGACGCTAGCGCGTTCGGCTCACCCGAAAACTAAACGTTGACAAAACACTCGTTCATTCTGAAAGTGCAGTTCGACCATGAATAGCGGATACGCCCTTGGTACGGTGAAAGTCTCCAGTTCGCCCCAGGAGCGATTTGCGGAGTTTCTGCAGAGCAAGGGAAAACGCATCACGCAGCAGCGGCGGTTGCTGATCGACTTTGTCTTTGAGCGGCATGACCACTTCGACGCCGAGGAACTGATCCTGAATCTGGCCCTGTTGCCCGAGGGTCGCAACGTGAGCCGACCGACCGTTTATCGCACGCTCAACGAACTGGTCGACGCCGGCCTCTTGCGGCAGATGAATCTCCGCGGCCGGGCGGTTTACGAACATGACTACGGCTACCCTCAGCACGATCACCTGCACTGCACCTCGTGTGATAAACTCATCGAGTTCCAAAGCGGCGAGCTCCAGCAGCTTCGCCAAGCGGTGGCCAGCGAGCACTCCTTTCGCGTGACCGGCCACCGGTTGATTATTTCGGGAATCTGCTCCGATTGCAGCGCTAAGCGACATCGTCGCAAGACGCCGTTGGACCTGATCTGAGACCGAGCGCAGCCTGTCGAACTACACTCGCAAAGACTCGGCAGCGAGAACTTGGTCCGCGTAGCGATTGCGGATCGGCTCGACTACTTCCGCCAAGAACTCGTCGACTTGTGCTGCGCTGCGGCCTGTGAGTCGGCTGGCGTCTAAGGCCGAGTCGAAATTAACCCCGGCAAAGACGCTGTCGCCGTGTAGGCGGTCGATCAAGTCATTCGGCTTGCCGAGCTGCTTGACCTGTGCAGCAGCGGCGAGACTGTGCAGGCGAATGCGTTCATGCAAGTCTTGGCGATCTCCCCCGGCGGCGACAGCGGCCATGAGGAAGTTTTCAGTGGCCATGAAAGGCAATTCCTCGCGGAGATTTCGGGCAATGACTTCTGGGTACACCACCAGCCCACTGGCCACGTTGTGATAGAGAATGAGCACCGCGTCGATAGCCAAGAAGGCTTGGGGGATGACCAAACGGCGATTGGCACTGTCGTCGAGGGTGCGTTCCATCCACTGCGTAGCCAAGTTAGCTGAGGTGCTCGATTGCAGGCTCATCGCAAATCGGGCGAGTGAACAGATTCTCTCGCACCGCATGGGGTTGCGTTTGTAGGCCATCGCCGACGAACCGATTTGGTCAGGCTCGAAGGGTTCTTCGATTTCCTTGCGATGGGCGAGAATCCGCAGGTCGGTCGCAGCCTTGTGGGCCGAGCCGGCAATGCCCGAGAGGCAATCCACAATCTGGGCGTCGATCTTCCGCGAATAGGTTTGCCCCGTGACGGCGTAGGTCGCAGAGAATCCCATTTTGTGGGCCACCAATTGTTCGAGCTGGCGGACCTTCGCATGATCGCCCTCGAAAAGTTGGAGGAAGCTGGCTTGGGTTCCGGTGGTCCCCTTGGTACTGCGGGCGCACAACGCAAACA
>CALMBE010000056.1 GCA_937860165.1 uncultured Planctomycetaceae bacterium | reverse complement strand
CGTTTTGAAAAATCACACTATTTATCCGCACATTGAACGCCCAGGGATTGCTAACGCCCAGGGATTGCAATCCCTGGGCGTTCCATCCCTGGGCGTTGGGGAGAACGCAATGGTGTTTGAAGTCGAACAAAAATTTCGCGTAGTGAGTCACGAATCGGTGATCGCGTTGCTTGAGCAATGGGGTGCATCGCTCGGCGAGGCCGTCACGCAGGTCGATTGTTACTACGCTCACCCGCAGCGCGATTTCTCTCAGACCGACGAAGCGTTTCGGATTCGAGCCGTGGGGCCACTGAACTATTTGACCTACAAGGGTCCCAAGCTCGACCAAACCACCAAGACCCGGGTCGAACATGAAGTGCGTCTCGCCGATGGCCCGGACGCCTTGGCCTCGTGTGGTGAAATCCTCCGCAGCCTCGGTTTCACCCCGGCTTCGATTGTGCGTAAACAACGCCGCACCTGCGAGTTGACCCGCGCTGGCCTCGCGGTAGAAGTCGCGCTGGACGACGTGCGAAAGCTGGGCCCATTCGTGGAACTCGAAATCGCCGCCAACGACGAATCGGAGATGGAAACCGCCAAACAAGCCCTGGCAACCCTCGCCGCAGATTTGAACCTCAGCGAAGTCGAACGGCGAAGTTATCTGGAACTGGTGCGGGCGGCGCGGTGAAGTTCTTCGAATCGTGGCGCGAGGTTCCACACCCACTGAACGCCTGCGTAGAACATCTGACAACAAATATCTTTATTGCTTGACCACTGGCTGCCTAGGTTTGGCGGATTCGGAAATGATTTGCCTTCCCGATGCCAACTGATGCTGGCGAACCAGTTTGAGTAGTTGCTCGGGGTCATTGTCACAATCGGCCAACATCCGGGCGCGGATCGCATGAATCTCAGCGACGACGGGGTCTTCGTTGAATGAGTTATTCATGGCCCTTGATTCTACCCCGCAGGTTTCGACTTATCATCCCCATAGTGCCGGTAAATCAGCAACGCCTACCTAAACATATTCGGAAATAGTCCTTTTTCCCATCCTGAAGGGATTTAATCATTCAGCCCAGGGTTGTCCGTCGTAGCGGACTACCCTGGGTAAAACAGTCAAATAACCCTGTCGTCCGAGCAATCAGCATCGAGTTCCGAAGGCGTTCTACCGAGGACGAAATTTGACACAGCCGACCGCGGGTTATTTTGGCCTCGGCAGAGCACCGTTGGTACCCATCGCTTTCTGCTCGGCCAACGAAATTCGTTACACTACCTACCCAGGGTAGTCGCCAAAGCGACAACCCCGGGCTGAATGATGAAATCCCGTTGGGATAAACACCCATTGCATCCGATGGTACCGTTTCAGCGCCAATCAGCCTCAAGGAATCACGCACTAAAACTACTGATGAACCATTTATACTGACCCGTGGTCGTGGCTTTGGTTGGGAGAATTGCTGTTTCGCTCAACTACCCAATCTGCCATACTTCGCCCCCGAATATCCTTTGTAGGTGAGGCAGCCCAGGATGCGTATTTTCTTTTCCGTTGGCGAACCGAGTGGCGATTTGCATGGGGCGAATTTGATTCACGCGCTTCGCAATCGCCATCCCGATTGGGAATTCGTCGGCTATGGCGGGCCGAAGATGGCAACGGCAGGGTGTACGTTGCACGCTGATCTCACGCAACTGGCCGTGATGTGGGTCGCCCAAGTGTTGATTCACCTTCGCAAGTTTCTCAAACTGGTGGCCGACGCCGACCGGTATTTCGGTGCCGAACGGCCCGATGCGGTGATCTTGATCGATTACCCTGGGTTCAATTGGCACATCGCGCGCAAAGCGAAAGCGCGGGGGATCCCGGTGATTTATTATGGCACGCCCCAGTTGTGGGCGTGGGCAAGTTGGCGGGTGCGGAAGATGCGCTCGTTCGTCGACCATGTGCTCTGCAAACTTCCCTTCGAGGAAAAGTGGTTCCGCGACCGAGGTTGCCACGCGAGTTACGTGGGGCATCCCTATTTCGACGAGCTGGCGACCCAGCCGATCGATGACGACTTTCTCAGACAGTTCCAGTGCGATTCACGGCCCCTGGTAACGATCTTGCCCGGCTCACGGACCCAGGAGATTACGAGCAATCTCCGGTCGATGCTCGTCGCCGCCCGGCAGATTCGAGAGCGCGTACCCCAGGTGAAATTTGCCGTCGCCGTCTTCAAAGAGGGGCAACGCGAACTTGTGAAGCGTTTGATCGACTCGAGTGGGGTCGACGCGGAACTACATGTGAGCCGCACTCCGGAGCTCATTCGCGCGGCTCGGTGTTGCCTGGCTTGCTCGGGCTCGGTGTCGCTGGAATTGCTGCACTGCGAAAAACCAACAGTGATCCTGTACCAAGTATCGCGGCTGGGGTTCTTCGTGCAGCGGATTTTTCGCAAGGTTCGGTACATCACGCTCGTGAATCTGCTGACGGCGGAAGACCCTTTTGCGCACGGATCGGCAGGCATCTACGACCCCGCCGATCCTCGCGATGCCCATGTACTAATGCCGGAATACCTGACC
>CALMBE010000055.1 GCA_937860165.1 uncultured Planctomycetaceae bacterium | reverse complement strand
GGAGCTCAAGATCGATCGGAAGTATTTCAAGCTCACGCCATCCGATAAGAGCACTTCGGTCGCGGGAGACCGTGGGCAAGTTGTCCAGCAACGCACTGAGAAATACGTCCGCACGCCTCTGGTAAACTTCGCCGAAATCGAGAGCGGGTACCTGGTCGAAGTGGAACTTACTGTCGAAAGTAAGAACGATTACGAATACATTCAGCTCGAAGACATGAAAGCAGCTGGGTTCGAGTCGGTAGATGTTCGTAGCGGCTATCACGGCAACGAACTCGGGGCTTATGTCGAACTACGCGACCAACGTGTGACTCTGTTCGTGCGGCAACTTCCCCGCGGGCGGCACAGCATTTCCTATCGCCTCCGGGCTGAGATCCCTGGACAATTTAGTGCCCTTCCTGCCGTGGCGTCCGCAATGTATGCCCCCGAACTCCGGGCAAATTCGGACGAGATCAAGCTGCGTGTGAAAGACTGAAGGCGTCGTTCCCTCAACTGTGGGAGTGTTCCCAGCCGAAGTTCAGTGCTAGTTGGGGATCGACATGATGCTCGGGGTCAAGTTCCTTGAACAACAGGCTTGGCTGGATGTCATGATTGTGCTGGTACTTGGAGCAGTATTCCTCGATTTCACCGGTGACTTCGTGGTAGAGGATCTGGCAAATCTCGGTTCCGGCATAAATTCTTACCGGTTGGACGGCGAACATTTCGAGTGTCCAGTAGCCGGCAAATCCGACATCGCCGAAGCCCGCTGTCACATGCACAAACAGACCCAGTCGACCGACTGAAGAACGGCCTTCAATTTGTGGTACGAGATTGCGAGTATAAGTCCGCTCGACCGTGCGGGCCAAATAGAGCTGATTGGGGCTTAGCACGATGCCGTCCGCGGGAATCTGAATGCGGCGGACTCGATTGGCCTTGGCCATATCTAGCACCACTTCTTCGTACACCATCAACTCATCGTGCAGTGTGAGATTGTAGCTATTGGGATTCAATCGCGTTGGCTCAAAGGGATCGATCTGAATATCGTCCCCCATGCGATTGTAAATTTCTTTGCCAGTGAGAATCATGGGTAGTGGCTAGTGGTTAGTGGCTGGTAAATTAGGGCTTTACGCCGCGTCTAGGACAAATCTTTTCGAGAGTGCAACGTTCGCAAGCAGGTTTGCGTGCGGCGCAGACTTGGCGACCGTGCAGGATCAGCCGGTGGGAAAACTCGATCCATTCGTCTTGCGGGACGAGTTGCATCAGGTCTTGTTCCACCTTCACGGGGTCCGTGTGTTGGGTGAGTCCCATTCGCAAACTGAGGCGACCCACGTGGGTATCGACCACCACACCCGTTGGGATTCCGAAGGCAGTGCCGAGGACCACATTGGCTGTCTTGCGACCTACCCCCGCCAGGCTGACCAAGGCATCAAGTTCTTGGGGCACTTGCCCCTTAAAACGCTCGACCAACTCAGTGCTGCACGCCTTGATATTCTTGGCCTTATTGCGATAGAACCCAGTGCTCTTAACGGCCACTTCGAGTTCTTCCACCGGGGCAGCCGCAAAATCTGCCGGCTTCTTATACTTGCGAAATAATTCTTTGCAGACGAGATTGACGCGTTCGTCGGTGCATTGTGCAGACAGAATAGTCGCGATCAACAATTGAAACGGAGTTTGATGAACGAGCGCACAATCGGCATCGGGAAAATCGGCTTTGAGTTGCCGGACGATTTGGGAAGCGACTTTTTTAAGCTCAGAGCTAGTCGCTGGTTTCTGCGGGGCCGTTTTGTTGAGTGGGGAAGGCTTCGGTTGAGGTTTCTTCGCGGCGCTTTGCCGAGTCGCAGGGCTTGTGGCCGCTGGGCGGGTGGCCGAACTGGCGCGTTTGGAGGGCATTGTATTTCGAGTCGAAGCTTAAAGGGGGCACAGCACGACGCATGAAAACGGCCAGAAAATCCGCTAGTATCACGCTGGGCAATCCTGCCGTCAGAAATCCAGATGCCCAGCGGGTCATTGTGCCCAAGGGAACAAAAGTGTCAAGTAACCTTCTTAGCGAAGACAATTCGCAGTCCACAAAACGCCCGAATTTCCCTGATTGGCCCAGTGGGGGAGGGCTGCCTATAATCTCATTAGTTACCGATGAACCTGTGTGCCTGAGTCGAGAATATGCCTGTAGAGATTATTCCTTCCGCCGACGAGGCTTTTCATCCGCTGTACTTGGCGGGGATTGAGCATTTCAACGTCTGCGACTTTTTCGAGGCCCATGAAACGTGGGAGGAGCTGTGGACCGAATACCGGGGACCCTCGCGCAAGTTTTATCAAGGGTTGATCCAAGCAGCCGTGGCTTTGCATCATTTTGGAAATGGTAATACCCGGGGAGCACGGAAGGTCTATCAAACGAGTCGAGCTTACCTGAGCGAGTATCCGTCGAATTATTTGAGATTGAATCTGGTAAAATTTCTCAATGCATTTGAACAATGTTTTGCCGAAGTCTTGGCCAGCAAGGAAGAGATTCCCCAGATTGATATCGTTCCCGACTTGATTCCAGAAATACATTTGGAGACCGTGTCGAGCGACTCTTGAAAGCGAACTCGGCACGTTTTCCCAAGAAACAGTCCCGCAACCATTAGCCAATTCCTCCAACGAAGAAATACTGAACAACCATGGTGCCTTGGAATGTCGAAGACTTGGTGTTTGATGAGACTCGCTTCAAAGGAGTTGCGAGGCTCTTTCCGCTGCCTGATTTGATCATGTTTCCCCATGTGATGCAGCCGATTCATGTATATGAACCACGGTATCGGGAATTGCTGAATGATGCCCTCGATAGCGACGGTTTGATTGCGATGGCCTTGCTCGCACCCGGCTGGGAAACCGACTACGACGGGCGGCCCGCTCTCCTCCCACATGCTTGTCTGGGTAAAATTGTCACACACCAGCGAACCAACAAGGGTGAGTACAATATCCTGCTACTAGGTATGCGACGAATTCGGATCGACCGCGAGCTTGCCCCCACGTGTTCTTTCCGCCAGGCGGAGGTTACCGTTCTCGATGATTTCTGCCTTTCGGAAAACGATGCCGACAGACCGGCACTCCAGACTTCGCTTACCAAGGGATTTCAAGGATTTCTTCCCAAGGGAAAGTCGACGGACAATGCCCTTCAAGAACTCTTAGCGGCGGAGATCCCACTGGAAGTGCTGACCGATTTGGTTAGCTTTGCGTTGCCGATGGATTTCAAAGCCAAGTGCGATCTCCTTGGCGAGTGCGACATCGATAAGCGGGCCGCGATGTTATTAGGCGCGTTAGACTCACCTGCTCCCGCTCACCCACCTCGACAGTCGCAGCGGATATTCAATTCGCTCCCGCCTTTCAGTACAAACTAGTGCTTTGTCAAAGCGTTATTTTGGGGTGCCATGCCCACGCTGGTACTCCGG
>CALMBE010000054.1 GCA_937860165.1 uncultured Planctomycetaceae bacterium | reverse complement strand
CTGCTGAAGATGACCTTTTTGGAACTGCCGAATCTGAGCCCGCCGCTGAAGCAGTGACAACCGACTCAGCCCCCGTCGAATCCGTTCCGGCCGAGGCCGTTCCTCCCGTTTCAGTTCCCGTGGAATCCGCACCTGTGGAAGCGACCCCAACAGAATCGGTACCGGCAGATAACGCTTCTGGTGAGGATCTCTTCGGATCACCCGAGGAAGACGCTCCGACTGAGGCCTCTGAAACCTCAGTGGAGTCCGCCTCCGAGGCGGCCCCTGCGGACTCTAATGCACTTGATTCTGTACCGGAGTCGACTGAAGAAGCACCTGCTGAAGAAGCGGATGCTGCACCTGCCGACGCGGATTTGTTCGGAGAAGTCACGGAAGAGACTTCTACCCCTGAGGCAACTGAAGAAGTCGAGGTGATGGACGAGGATTCAAGCGAAGCTGCCGTTGAGGAAGCCCCCGAAGCAGCTACCGACGAGTCCACCGAAGATCCCTTTGGTGAGTCCGCCAAGGAATCGCAACCAGAAGAGGAAAGTACCGAGCAGGCTCCCGCGGAAGGGGGTGCCGATGAAGGCGAAGGAGCGGCAGAGGAAGATCCATTCGGAGGGTTTTAAGGCCCGTTCCACTGGGATGTGTCGGCATAAGCTCAGGAGTGCCAGTTGACCACTGGTCTTGAAATGAATTCAGCCAAGGCATCAACTCGCGCGATGTGTTCACCTCAATGTTGGACCATGGCGTCCTGGCTCGTCGCGATCATGCTGGTTGGGCCAGGTTGCAGACGCACGGAAATGCCCATCCCCCCGGCGGCGGCGACCTCTTCGCAACCCGAAGTGCAGCAATTCCAGTGGGCCATGGAGCGGTTGGAGCACGCCTTCGAGATGTTCCGTCCCCCTTCGACTTCTGGGATTCGCGTGGATCGAGAGATCGAGTACGAGATTTTTCCTCCCGACGAAAAACAAAAAAAGTACACGGCACAAGTAACCCTACTTACAAAAACGATCTTCCAGCACAGTGCGCCCGAGTCGAGTCTGGCTAAGAAAAAGCTTCAGGCTAAGCAAGCCAAGGAACTAGCGGCATTGCGAGCGGCTGAAGCGGACCCGTTCGCCCAGCCCGGCGACGATCTAGAGGAGAAAGATCTCCCCTTGGTCCAGCCGAAGGGTGCGGAAATTATCGAGCCGCGGGTCCCGTCGCAAAAGCTGGAGAAGAAGTTGGTATGCAACTTGGAATATCGCCAGGGAAAGTGGCGACTGATCGACGACTCGCCCGAACTTGAAGACGTGCAAATGTGGTTCGACTACGCCCTGCAGCAGGGTGAGTACGAGCCCGAGTGAGAAAGCCATTTCGATGCCCGCCGGGTGCCACTGGCTTTGCCAGTGTTGAACTGCGCTTCCGATACAATGATTGAGCCCAACGGAAATGTCGTGACTTCATCAAATCTTCGAGTGAAACTTCCAGAAGGTGTCGAAACGAACTTCGGTTCACGAACAAGAGCAGGGCGTTTAAGACACTGGCGGAGCCAGTGGCACCCGGCAACAAGGGCCAGCAATACTACCTGATTTTCGCACGGCTGGAACTGTCAGCTTGGCAGTAGTACAATGACTCCCATGGACGAATACAATGTAAACTTGGCGATGCCCGGGTACGTTGGCCCGGTGGAGCTGGTAGATGAAGCGCTCGATTCTTGTGCGTCAATCATCAAGCAGGCGGTCGATCTGGCAAAACAGCAACGATTCTCTGAAGGGATTGAATTGCTTGAGAAGTCAGCCGAGCGAAACCCTCGCTGGACTCCTCTGTATCAGTTGCTGACACAATTGTATCTCGATACAAAGCAGCCTGCCCTAGCGCAAAAAACGATTCTTCGACTCCACGAGTTGGGACACCAGAGCCCTGAATTTTCCGTGATGCTCGGCACTGTTTGGCTTAGAAAACGTCAATTTGCGGAAGCCATCCTTTGTTTTCGAGAAGCGAGAGTGCTCGGAGCCCCCGCGGGTGAATGGCTCATGGTTCTGGCCGAAGCGTTGCTGCGAACTGGCCGCCTCGTAGAAGCCGAGGCCATCTTGGAAGATCTAAGGGAAAGCGCCCGGCAAGAACGCTCTCGGTTGTTCATCAATCTTTCGACTATTCGACTTCAACAAAGACGTTTTCAGGAAGCGGTGAACTTCGCTTTGGAGGCCCTCCGAGAAAAGCCTGCGAAGGTTCGCGCGTTCTTTCTGCTGGGACTGGGATTGATGCGGAAGGGTGAGCACGAGGGTGCCCTCCGGGCGTTCGAGGAGTATGCAACGCGACAGCCACAGCGAGTCGCGCCCTATCATTTCTTGGAGCGGATCGCGCGAAATGCAGGCGACGACACTTTAGCCGATGGCTACAATCTCAAGGCGCGTGAGATCCTAGAGAATCGGCGGCTGTTGAAAGTCGAAAAACAAAGGGTAAGTTCCGAAATCAGGAATAAAAGCCCGCAGGGAGACTGAGCCACCGCCGCTAGTAAGTGTATCCTAATCCTCGCCCCTTTCTTCACTCGAGTCCCAACGGGACGGTGCTATGATAGCCCAGGGCAAGGTCGCGCATGCGACCGCCGCCCTGGGTTTAACGTAGCGAAGGATTCTTCGTCCGAAGTTGTCGCGATGGGTCCCCACAAAATATCCTGAGGACGAAATATGACCGGTCAATTTCGGCCTCGGCAGAGCGGCGATGGAAACGCAACCGTATTACTCGGCCAAGGAAAACTTGATTGCATTCATCCCAGGGCGGCGATCGCTAACGCGATCTTGCCCTGGGCTATCATAGCGCCGTCCCAACGGGACTGAAGAATTCTATCACCAGGGAATGAAAATACTTCCAACGCTAATAGCAATCCTTCACCCAATAACATTCCAGAAAAACCCAAATTCTGGGTGTGTAGGTTCAGTGTTAGCCCGTGCCACACCTCTTGCGCGAAAACTTCAGATCGCGAAGTTCCAACTGCTTTCCACCGTGGTATTCCGGCGGGGGCAGGTGGCACAGAGATCGTTGTCCAATTGCTCGTGGGCCCAATTCATCGCCGTGGTGGTG
>CALMBE010000053.1 GCA_937860165.1 uncultured Planctomycetaceae bacterium | reverse complement strand
GAGCCCCGCGCTGTCCATTAACGGGACATCGCGGCAATCCACCACAACCATGGGTAGGCCATCGGTAACAAAGTAGTGGACCGTTTCTTTCAACTCCACGCCCTGCTCGGCTTTAAGTGGGGCATTTGGAACGATCACAACCACCGCGCCATGTGACTTGACCGGGAACATTATTTCGCTCCTTCGATGGGGAGCGTCACGGTAAATGTGCTTCCGACATTGAGTTCACTCTCGACGGTCAATACACCCCGATGCATCCGCACTACTTCTTGGGCCAGCGACAGTCCCAGGCCCGTGCCGGTTTCTTCTTGCACACGGGGATCGGCACTGCGGAAAACCTTGTCGAACAGCTTGGGTAGTTCTTCGCGTTCGATCCCAATACCAGAATCGATAACAGCACATTGCAGGTGCGAATTCTCAATCGTCACGCGGAACGTAACTTGGCCTCCAGCCGGGGTGTATTTCGCTGCGTTGCCAAGCAAATTGACTAGAACGACGACAAACTTGTCCTTGTCGAGCTGAAGTTCGGGCAACTTTTCGGGCAGTTCACTCGTAAAAGCGATTTGTTTCTGTTGCATCAAAGGTTCGATCTTGTCCAGAACTTCCGTAAACATCCGGAATGTATCGACTCGCTGACGGTCGATGCACAGCGCACCCATCTCGATGCTGCTGATGCTGAGCAAATCATCTACAAACCGAGCTAGGCGTGTAACTTCACTATTGATGATATTGCAAAATTCCTTCTGCTCTTCGACATCGATCGTCTCGCAAGTGACCAAGGTCTCGGCATAAGCCTTGATGTTGGCCAAAGGAGTGCGAAGTTCGTGCGTGGCGGTGTCGATAAACTGGTCGCGCATTTGGTCCGAAAGCTTTTGCTGGGTTACATCGCGGAGGCACCAGAGTTGACCAGCCCCATGAGCGAGTTGAACGGGACTCCGAGCCACGCGAATGAATCGGTCAGATTGTTTCCCAGGGCGTTGAAGTTCTCCTATGACTGGAGCCCCAGTTGAGGTCCCCTCGGGATTCACGATTGCTTCCAGTCCGGCATTTCCCAGATAACTTGCCAGATCGGCACCTTCGGAGAGCTCTTCGCCCAGCAAGGCTGCGACCGCCCTATTTACAAACGTGAGGCGACCTTCCACATCGGTCAGAGCTACACCATCTGGCAAACTCCGCAGAATCTCAGCGTGTTGAGTCACCCTGCGCTCGGCAACGGCATTCTGCAACCGTTCTTGGACCGATTGCCGAAGCTCACCGTTAGTATTGCGTTCGAGAGCAGCAACGGCCCGGTTCCAGCCCAGGGAAGTTGCGTCCTTGAGTTCGAGGGCCTGAAGCTGAACTGGTTCACCTATTGGCTGGGTTGCTAACTGATGCAACTGTCTACCAATCTCCGAAAGTGAATTGGTCAAGCGAGAAAGCACTAGCGCACCACACACCACCAATCCCAGTGGAATTAGTAACACCAGCGGGGCTACTCGACCGATATCGACGACCGTGGCGAACAGGCTAGGTTCCGGTACGCCTACGCGCAGCGCACCGATGATTCGGTCGCCGACACTCAGGGGAACCCGATATTCGTGGATTGGATTTCCCTCTTGGTCAAGGTAGCGCGTACCGGAGATGCTTGCCCAACGCAACTCGGTACCGGCGTGTTCTTCGACTTTGCTTCCAACCAATGAGGCATCGGTATGAACGAGATAGGTGCCATCCAAGCCTTCCAAAGCACAATACCGAAAGTGGGATTCGTTCTTAGCTCGAACTAGCAAGCTGTGAATGCTGTGCTCTGCATGTCGCAGGTACTCTAATTCGACCGCGGCAGTCACTTTGCCAAGCCGGGAAAGACATGCCGTGATGCTCCGCGCGCTAAACACGCCATGGGCAACGATCAAGAATCCGACCACCAGCCACACGATAGCAATGGAGCAGAATAGCAGATGGTAGGTTACAACCCTGCGCGGCAAACCCAAATTGGGACGGCGAACGATCATGGCAGTTCTGAAATTGAGTCAAGCTGGCTGTCACATTCCCACCTAGGCGCAGGTCATCATCGAATCTTCGACCGCTTTTACGACCGCCAGGGGGCTAAATGGCTTGCAAAACACCCCATTGATGCCGAGATCTTCACGAAGTCGGGACAATTCCAACTCCAATCCCTTGGCCGTCAGCAGAAAAATAGGGCACTCCCGATACTCCGGCAATGCACGCAGGGCCCGGCTCAATTCAATGCCAGTCATTTCGGGCATCTGCTGGTCGGTTATCACGGCGGCAAATGCCGTTGATTTGGCAAGATCAAGTGCCAATCTTCCGTTGCGGGCCGTTTGGGTCTGAAATCCTGCTCGCTCCATGGCGAACTGAGTGACGCGCAACAGAGCGAGGTTGTCGTCAACAATTAGCACACTCTTGTTCATGGCGCACTCGTGGGGATTGCCCCGGAAGTTCGTTGTTCGATAAATCGAATTGCATCACAGATCGTCGAAAGTTACAGCCGCATTCGTGGGCGTGACAGCAGTCGAGTTGCAAATAAATTCACCCGTGGTGACGTTGTACATCCAGCCTGTCGAGCCATCCGCGATCAGTGGATCGGCTGCTGACGGTTTGAGCAAATTGTCTTTCGTTCCGACGGGGCTCGTGGGAAATTTACCACGGAGATGCTGCTTCATGACTTCGTGAAAGTTTCCGGCCCCGGTTCCGTCGCCGGTGCAGGGGGGAAAGCTGTTGGTGTTATCGGCGGCATACAATTCGAGCCCATCACGGATGATGGACAAAGTTTGCTTTAAGCCGTTTTCAGTGGCCACTCCCGAAGTGGAAAACAGTTTCGGAGCACCCACGCCGGCGAGAATTCCCAGGATGAGAATTACGACTACGAGTTCGATCAGTGTAAATGCGTTTCGTTGATGTGACATGATTACCCCTTCACATACTTTCGATGTTGAAGAATCAACTCTTACCCTTGGTAATGCAAACGTAGCTTGCTGCACTGCAATTCTCGATTGATTCCAATAAGAATTGTTTAGCCTCGCAATCCGTTGTGAAATGAATAGCTTTTACAACTCGCACAATTGGCACGGATTCCAACATTCAATTCAAGTTCTTTCTCTATTTGGGCCGCGCAATCCACCGGGGCGTCACAATCGCACCTCCGCCGGAACTGCGAAAAAAGTCTGAGCTATCTTTCCCTAGAGTCCAACAGCGGAAATACAGCTCACTACCTGTGAGTTGTCGTCAGCGATCGCGCATTTCCCACTGGCTCGGAGTTCATACCAATGACATTGTCCACCCCTACCCTTGACCCAGCGAGCATGCGGCGATCCCTCCAAGTGGAAGGGTTGGAACACGCGTTGGGGCAGGTATTGGGATTATGGTTGCTGCATGACGAGGATTGGGAATGTGTCTCAGAAAGCTGTGAGGGTAACGTAGACTCGGGAGCCTTTACCGATGTTTTCGAGAGGGCTACTCGTGCCCAGAAGCCTCAAATGTTGGACGTCGATCCCGAGACCATCCTGTTGGTCCTACCCTGTGCCATCCCTGGGATCCAAGAAGGCTCGGTGTTGACAGCCCGTATCGAGCCTAAAGTTGCCGAGTTGGCTATGTTTGCTTGCGAGCAATACTTGCTCTCTGGCCACCGTGGATCCGAACTTGAATTCCTGCGCGAAGAGAATCAAGCCTTTCTGCAACAGGTAAGCGAAGATTTTGAGGAATTGACGTTTCTACGCTCGATGGCTGAACATCTCACACTCGAAGAAAGCAATTCTAATCTCAATCAGGTGACGACTTTCTCACTCTCGTTGTTGGGACAAATTGCAGGGGTCGAGTACCTCTACTTCTTAGACTGGCAGAAAGGCAAACCACGAGTCGCATCCGAGTGGTCCGCGGAACCCGATCAACTGCCTCGGCTCGATCCCAGACAAATCGAAGCGTTTGTTGCGGAACTGGACGAGCAGTCCGACAACCGCCCTTTGGTGCGGAATGCGATCAGCGGTTTCGAATTCCGGGAACATCTTGCGAACATCCGCGAAGTTATTTTGATTCCAGTATCTACAGCACAGGCTCGCATCGGATGGCTGTTTGCAGTCAACCGCAGTAGCCAACAGCTCGATTTCGACAACGACTCTCCCTGGAAACTAAGCCAAAACGAACTTGGGAGCCGTGAAACCTCGCTGCTGACCACGGCGGCCGCCATGCTGGCTTCGCATGCCAATAATTTGACGCTGCTCGAAGAGCGTGAACAACTGCTGATCAACGTCGTGCGGGCACTGGTGTCCGCCATCGATTCCCGCGACCCATATACGTGCGGCCATAGCGAACGTGTGGCCTTGTACGCCAAACGATTGGGAGCGGAGATCGGACTCGATGAGACAGCTTGCGAACAACTTTATCTGACCGGGTTGCTTCACGACCTGGGAAAGATCGGCATCAGCGATTCCGTTCTAAAAAAGAATGGACCGCTCTCCGAAGAAGAATATGCTGAAATTAAACGCCACCCAGAACTTGGTTGGAGCATCCTCCGTGGGCTAGAACAGTTTGACTATGTACTCCCGGGAGTGCTGCACCACCATGAACGGTACGACGGCAAGGGCTACCCCGACCAATTGCAGGGGGACTCAACCCCCTTGGAAGGTCGGTTGCTGGCTGTCGTCGATGCGTTCGACGCCATGACTTCCAATCGAACGTATCGCGACGGAATGCCGATTGAGAAAGCCATCGACATCTTGGCTGAAGGTGCTGGGACACAATGGGACGCGAAATTGGTCGATGCGTTTCTGCGGGCGCTACCCGATATCCGAGAAATCCGTGCAAACTACTCGCGGCCTCCGATGTCGAATCGCTTGGAGTACCAACGCGCCCAACAACTTTCCAATTGAGCAAATGTAACCGAGATTCCAACAATGTCACTTAACCGTCAATCTGTCCGGTATCGCTTGGAGCCGGGGCAAAACGATTGCCGACACCAGCACCGCAAAACGGGTCTGACGATTATCGAGTTGGTTGTAGTGATGCTGATTTTGGGAATTTTGGGGGCCACGGCGATTCCTAAGTTCCAGGCGTCATTGGCCAGTTTCCGAGCCCAGTCGGCGGCGAGCCGAATCGTAGGCGATCTGAAATTTGCGAAGCGCTTTGCCCAACAAACGAGTGCCACCGTGGTGATTCAGTTCGATGTTCCCGGCAATGGTTACTTGCTCGTGGGCGTGGCCGATGCCGACCGACCCAGCCAAGCCCATTCCGTGGACTTCTCGGAGGCCGATTTTAAGTCCCGGCTGGTCTCGGCAGATTTTGGTGGAACGAGCAACTTGAGTTTCAATTTTGACGGCCATCCTAGCGCTGCGGGAACTGTCGTCGTGCGTTCGGGGGGAACCCTCGAAACGGTCGAAGTGACAAGTGGTGGAACCATTTCAAAACTCTAAAGTCACCATGCGGATCAAGTGGAATCTCGAATGAACCCTCGCCACGCCTACACTTTGCTGGAGTTGGTGGTCAGCCTCGTGTCGAGTGCGGTGCTGGTGGCTGGACTTTCGGGTTCGCTGTTCATTGCGAGCAAGTCACTCCAATCCGCTGATTCCTCGACATGCCAGGTTTCGACGGCAGGTAGAATACTGCATGACTTGAATCGCGACCTGAATCAAGCACTCAGCATCACCGAGCGCACGGCGAACGCGATTTCGCTACTCGTGCCCGATCGCAACGGGGACAGTTCCGCCGAGGCGATCCGCTATGCCTGGTCCGGTGTGGCGGGTGCTCCCCTGACGGTTCAGTACAACGGGGGCGCGGTAGAGCCATTGGCTAACGATGTACAAGGGTTTTCCCTAACGGCCCTGACACGGGCCATGTCGGCGACTCCGATTCTAACGGCCGACAATGTCGTCACCTACGAAGGATTCAGCGAAAGTGTGCGTAGTTCCAATTCGAACAATATAACGATTGGCAAACCCACGGGGACGGTCGAGGGAGATTTGATGATTGCCTGCGTGGCAACCGATGGAAATGCCGTGAATTCACTGGCAGCTCCCGCAGGGTGGAATTTGATCTTCAGGGGACCCGCTGCGATTTCTAGTCCAGCGCAGTCTTTTGGAGTCTGGTGGAAAATGGCAACCGCAAGCGGGTCGAATTCCTTCCAATTCAGTTGGACCCCTAGCGAAACCGCTTACGGCTGGATCATGCGATTCTCGGGGCAGGACCCGACAAATCCGATTCACACCTTTGCCACACAAGAAGGACCCCCTTTCTTTTCAGCACCCTGCCCAGCGGTAACAACCACTGTCCAGTGCGCGATGATTCTGCGTCTCGGCAGTTTTGATCGAGACCAAGTAACCATCGACTCCCCAGGCCTGACAGGAAACATGGCAATCACGATGGACCGGAGTAGTACGGGGACCGATAGTTGTTCGGGCGGTGCCGGGTACTTGACCCAAGCCTCGACCGGAGATAGCGGGGCCTTGGCCTTCTCACTTACCTCACTGGAAGAATACACCACGGTCACGATAGCTATCGCACCTGACCCAGCGGGTACCACGCCATGAGCATTCTCAATTCTAAGCGGCAGAGTAAGCGGCGCACTGGCCTGGGCCTGGTCGAGGTGATCGTCTCGTCGCTGGTCGTTGGAGTGATGCTGGTCGCTGCGCTAGAAACCCTAGGGGCCGTGCTCCGCACGCAGAAGGCCAATTCAACACGCCTAGTGGGCCCTAATTTGGCGATGGAACTGATGTCCGAAATCATGTCCCAGCCCTACAAAGATCCGCAAGCCAATGGTTCGACGCTCGGGTTGGATAGCGGTGAATCAACCGGCAATCGAGTCGCCTTTGACGATGTCGACGATTACGCCAACTATGATCAGATAGGAATCGAAGACAAAGATGGTTCCTCGCGGATTGAACTCTCCAATTGGCGGCAACAGGTGGAAGTCCGCTGGATGAGTTTAGCCCTTGGGATTTTGAACGATATCCTCGAAACGGACCTCAAACGAATCGTGGTTACGGTAACCAGCCCAACGGGCGAAGTCTCGACACTGACCGCATTTCGATCGAAAGTGGGGATGCTCGAGCAAGCCCCGGCCACCGATATGATGGCGGCGACTTGGGTGGGTGCCCGATTGCAATTGGGAGCCACGACCCTCCCACAATTCCTGGGGACCAATCTCAAAAACCATGTTCCCGATCCCAACTGAGGCCCGGCTATACAATTCCAGGAAAACCACGGAGCCACTGAGGGCACGGAGATGATTTATCAACGGATGTAGCATGGCCCCCTGGGCCGTGCGAAACCGTTGTAGGACACGGGCCGGGGGCCCATGCTACGCGCGAGATCGTAGGCCGGAACAAGGTACCCCGCAGTTCCGGCACGCCCCATC
>CALMBE010000052.1 GCA_937860165.1 uncultured Planctomycetaceae bacterium | reverse complement strand
CGTGCGCGAGCAGCGTGAATTGCTTGAGTTCGTCGGTGGAGTAGGTTTGCCAAAACTCGGGACCGATGGCACCCTGCATGTCGGCGGCCATGGCTTGGAGGGACTTTTTGCAAACTTCGGGGAAGTGCCCGAGTTCGTTGACCATGCCTCCACGTTGGCCCCCCATCCCCAAGGCACAGGTCTTACAGGCATTTTTAGAGCGCATCGCCTTCCAGAGTTTCCAGAAGCCGCCGACCTCCCGTGCCTTACGCAGGGTGTACCAGATCGCAGGCCAACCTCCTCCGGAAGAGACTTTTTTCATGGCAGAATAGGATCACAGAGAGTTAGAGTCTTGGGGGATGGGTCGAATGCCTGCCGCTAGTGAAATCAGGTAATGCTCGATATCTTGGTGTTAGAATAGCAGCAATGCCATCGCAATCCAATTGTACCAAGCCAAGATGCTTTCCCAATCAACCCAGTTAAGGTCATGACTAAGGCCATCGAAATCCAGCCCGCCCGAGGTCCTGTTTGCGGGGAAATCAAACCACCCGGTTCCAAGAGCATTACCAATCGAGCATTAATCTGCGCCGCGTTGGCCCAGGGAAATTCTATTCTCCACGGGGCCCTCGAAAGCGAAGATACGCAGGTGATGATCGAAGGACTGCGAAGACTGGGAATCGCGGTGGAGACCGCCGTCGGTGGTGAAACGATTCGTGTGGCTGGCTGCCAGGGTGTTGTGCCTGCCAACCATGCCGAACTGTTTGTCGGCAACAGCGGCACGACAATCCGGTTTCTGACTGCCTTGGCCACGCTCGGTCGGGGAGAGTATCGACTTGCGGGGATCGAGCGGATGCACCAACGACCAATCGGTGACTTGGCCGATGCCTTAAGCGAACTGGGCGGAAAAATCGCGTGCGAGTCACCCGGTCGTTGCCCTCCCGTACGGGTGATGGCCGATGGCTTGCCGGGTGGTAAGGCGACGGTGCGGGGTGATATTTCGAGTCAATACTTGAGCGGGCTCATGATGGCGGCTCCCTACGCCGAGAATCCAGTCACACTCACTGTGAGTGGAACGCTGGTTTCGATACCTTACGTGGCCATGACACAGCGCGTCATGGAGGCGTTTGGGGTGGTGCTCGAAACATGTGCAGACTACTCGGTAATTAGAGTGCCCAACGCGAGTGGTTACCGAGGCTGCGATTACGAGATTGAGCCCGATGCATCAGCTGCCAGTTATTTTTGGGCTGCTGCCGCGGTCACGGGTGGGAAGGTAAAGGTCCGAGGCCTTGGAAAGGACAGCTTACAGGGTGATGTGGGGTTTCTCGATTGCTTAATTCGGATGGGTTGTGAAGTGCAGTACGCAGACGATGGAACCACGCTTGTGGGAAAACCGTTGGTGGGGATCGATGTCGACATGAACGGCATCAGCGACACTGTACAAACTTTGGCGGTGGTTGCCCTGTTCGCAAAAGGAATCACGCGGATCCGCAATGTTGGTCACATCCGACACAAGGAAACCGATCGCATCTCGGCCGTGGCAACTGAGCTCAGAAAACTTGGGGCAAGCGTCGTGGAGTCGCCCGAGGGTCTGGAGATCACCCCCGGAAGTTTCACCGCTGCCGAGATCGACACCTACAACGACCACCGCATGGCGATGAGCTTCGCTGTAGCGGGACTAGCCAAGTCGGGAATCGTGATTCGCAATCCTGGCTGTACCGCGAAAACCTACCCCAGCTTCTTTGAAGCCCTAGGGACCCTGGTTCGCTAGAACATTCGGATGAGGGATCAGACCGATGCAATCTTCACCGAATCGATTAGTTCCTCAACCCGAGCAAGCAAGTTGAGTGAGCTGTCGCTGGTGTAATCACTGTCTGCAAGGGAATCCGAGGTTTCAAACTGCGCCGAACAATGGCGACAGGACACCCGTCTCCCCAAGTATTCGACTCTGATTTCTAAGGACCTGCCACAAGTTGGACAGGTGCGGACAAAGTACGCACCACTGGGCATAGCACACCTCCTGTTTGGCAAGATCAATTCCAGTTCAGCCCCGTTTCCTATGGAACCCAACATAAACGATCCAATATCGAATGCAAATAGTAACAGCAGAGCAAATCATCGAGGAAAGAAGAAAAACGGTCTTAGAATCGCAACTAATTACCTGGTAAACAGTTAGAGCGAAATAGCCCAGGCTTGCTAATCCTTCTGTTTTGTCCCCGCTGGCCTGTTGTACGGACTTTGGACACTGGTTCCCGCCTGGGGTTCGGGCTACGATCGCCGGCAAGTAATTTCAGGGCCGATCGATTATTCATTTTGGGGTGCCATGGCCACAGCGGAGTACCGCCGTGGCCATGGCACCCTCATTTTTCAGTTTGACAAAGCACTAGTAGCACATGCTTACCTGGAGATTTCGTACCAGAATTCTGTCGCAATCTTCACAGATTCCAGCTAGAATGCCGGGACAGAGGGCAGAATCGTCGATCCGGGGGGATTTAGGCGAGTTGGCTTGGTGGCTTCTGCCCGTTGCTTACCCATGGAGTCTCGACCATGGCCAATCGTGTCTTCGTGTCGGCAGTCGTCTTGCTGTGGCTTTGCAGCATGGGCTGGTTGTTCACCGAGCGAATTCTGCCCAGTCTTGTGGACGGCCAACCCCCCGCGTTCGAGACCTTTCAAAGTGGCGAAGCCGTTGCTTGGAGTGTCGAGTGGGACGGAAAAAGAGTCGGCGAGGCCGCGAGTCTGCGATTGCCAGGCACCGACGGGTCGGTTGAATTGCACAATCGGATCACGCTGCGCAACATGCCGATTGCCGAGCTCGCACCGGCTTGGATGCGGATGGCAATTCCCAACCTCGGTGAGATGTCGATGGATGTCGTCTCGCGGATCGAATTCGACCCGCTCGGAAAGTTCTCGGCATTCAACAGTAAAGTATCCTTGAACAGCATGCCCTCGGTCTTCGCCAGGGTGAGGATCGACTGCATGGTGTCCTGGACCGAGTTGATGAAGCACGCGGAGCACTGCGGCTTCTGCTCGAGACCGACGTTGAACCAGACCGGCGAGTTGAAGCAGGCGTACTGGTAGAGGAG
>CALMBE010000051.1 GCA_937860165.1 uncultured Planctomycetaceae bacterium | reverse complement strand
GATAAACACCAATTGCATCCAACGGGAAAGTTTCACATACCCTCTGCCGCAAGGACCTCCCACTAAAACTCCTAAAGAACCAAGTACTAGCAACTTGGACTGCCAGTAATTGGTCCCAAACTCGCAGAAATCGCTTTGCCAATATGTGGAGTTAAAGCGGAGTTCCCGATACTTTTGGTTGATAAACCATGAAAAAACGGGGCTATTTTCTTGACCTTGATCCGTCCCGTCGATAGAATCGCCCCTAGTTCGCCCCCAATCAGGTATTACTGCAAAAGGAACGCTAATGAACATTTGTACAGTAAACAAAACCACACACACACACAGTTATAGCCTCTTGCCTGATTTTCTTTGCAACAGCAAATCCACTTTTATTTTCTGCGACTACGTATCACATCGGTAATTCCCTAACCTTTGATAGTTTGGGAAATGTTCTTCAGAACTCGCACTCTGGCTTTGAGGCAATAGCATCGAGCTTCGGGCATTCGCCTACTATTGGCTACCATATTGATGGTGCGCAAGCCTTGCACACTATTTTGGACACACCCTCGGGTGTCGGAGGAATTGATGCGGTAAGGGCTCCCTTCGGAACTTTTGACCAAGCATTGACCTCTTTCAGTTGGGATTCTGTCATTCTACAGCCCCATTACTCGTATGCTGCCACGCTGGGTACGGATCGAGCATCGCTGCTCGACTTCGCAGCCCTGACTAATAGCCAACCGCGATTCTATGTCATGCAGGTTTGGCCGCAGCAAACTTGGGGCAATTATCAGGCGTTTTGGGATGGTTCAAGCCCCGATATTGCTACGACATTGATGCTCCCACGGCGCGAATACTATAGCAATTTGATGGATTCGCTCCCTTCGGGCTTTAATATGGTCCCAACCGGAGAAGTCTTCTACGCCCTCGCCGAGAGAATTGATGCAGGTGATTTCCCGGAACTGGTAGGGATGTCAAGTTTTTATCGTGACTCCTTACATCTCTCAAGCCTTGGTAGTTACGTTGCAACTGCTACTCTTTTTTCAACGATTTACCGGCAAGACATTACTGGATTGGTAGCACCTGCCCCATATTTCAATACTCAAATTGTAACGCCACAACTTGCTGCCAAATTGAATTCCACTATTTGGGATACGATCTTGCATAGTCCGTATTCGGGAGTAAATAGTATGCCAATTCCTGAACCGTCGGCATTATTTCTTTCTAGTTGTTCCGCGCTTTGTTGGCTTGGAAGAATTTTTGCAAGGTCCCCAAAAGATCGAACTCAAAAGAAATATTTGGGAGCTGTCGGTTATTTACTCGAAACCCGCACCCTGCCACATCACTTTGGTATTCCAGCGGTCAAAACCACTGGGACTCCCTGGGTGATGAGAACATTGTCTTCGATCCGCACGCCGCCGACGGCTCGCCAAGGCTGAAGCTTGTCCCAGTCGACCGCGTCGCGAAATTGTTGGCGGTACGACTTTGCATCATCCAGGATGGCTGGAACAAAGTAAATTCCAGGTTCGACAGTCACGACGAAATCCGGTTCCAAAGGCAAATCAATTCGCGGCGTCGCGCCACAGCATTTGCGACCTGGATTCCGGTTGGGGGCATGTCCACCGACGTCGCGGACACCTAAACCAAGGGTATGACCGATTCCATGGGGAAAAAACAGCCAGACGGCCGCCGTGTCGAGTGCTTCGTCGATTCCACAGGTCAGAATTCCCAAGTGCTTTAACCCCGCGGCAATCTCTCCCGCCGCGGTGCGATGCACGTCGTGCCACTCGACTCCAAGACGACAGCGATCGATACTGGCCAACTCGGCGGCCAACACGATATCGTAAATCGCTTGTTGTTCGGGGGTGAACTTACCACTGGTGGCGTACGTTCGTGTTACATCGGCGGTGTAAAAGCCGATTTCCCCACCCGCATCGATGAGCACCATATCGTCGGCACCTGCAATTTGGTTTCCTGGTTGACAATGCAAAATAGCCGCATGGGGACCAATGCCGACAATGGACTCGTAACCGACACCCTCGGCCCCCGAGCGAAACATTGCTGCTTCCAGTTCAATTTGAATCGACCGCTCAGTAACTCCCGGGCGGATACAATGCTGCGCCGCCGCAAACCCGCTCGCAGTCGCGTCGATTGCGGCTTGGAGGATCGCTATTTCCTCAGAATCCTTGCGACGCCGCACAGCATCGATGCGAAACTGCATGTCACCAGGAGGATCGGATATTGCAGCTATTTCTGATATCGGGCACCCGAGAATCACAATTCCTCGCCCCCGGTGAGCCTCGCACCATTGAGCAAGCTTGGAAATATCGGTGCCAACTGGAGAACATTCGTCCGCAGTCCAGAGTCGCTCCGCATCGGAAACCGGAACAACGAACGAGGTCCAACCTTCGCCAGGGACATACCCGACTGCACCGCCGGGGCGCGTGAGTCCTGTGAGCCAATAATACTCGGGGTGGGGCCGGTAAGGGAAACATTGATCAAGCCCCCCTGGTTTTGAGAGAGGTACACCGGCTCCAATCACTATGGCGGGACCTTCAGCATCAAGGGCGGCAGCGAGTCGTTCGCGACGGGCGTGGAGCGTTTCGTCGGAGAATCTGGGCATGGATTCTGCCTTCTAAAAAGTTGTAGGCTCATTGATTGACGTTGCATCATCAAGCAGGAACAATTGGGGCATGTTACCGCGCAAAATCTTCTGGACAACATCGATCTTGATCAGATTCGTCGCAATCACAGCAACACTTTTCGCTGCTTCCGTCGCTGCCGATGGTCCGTCGCCCACTCGACAAGTAGCTCGAACCGCCTTTTCAAAGGGACAGAATTCTTCCCAATTGCATAACCTTCGGCAAATTTATCCACGAGTTTTTGTGGGGGGCGAACCTCAGGACGACGCAGACTTTGCCGAATTGGAAAGAATGGGGATTCGGACCGTTGTTAGCGTCGATGGCACCCAACCCCAAGTAGCGGCTGCTAAGCAATATGGGCTGCGCTATGTGCATATCCCCATCGGATATGATGGGATCTCGGAAGAAGCGGGATTGGCGTTGGCTCAGGTGGTTCGCTCAATCAAGGGTCCGATCTATTTTCATTGCCACCACGGCAAACACCGAGGCCCGGCCGCTGCAGCAATCGCTTGCCTTGCGGAGGGAATGATCGACACCAGGCAGGCAATCGAGATTTTGGAAAAGTCGGGCACCAGCCGCGACTATGCCGGGCTGTTTTTTTTGGACTAGAACAGAACGCTTGTTCTGCTTCTGTCCGGCGATGAAAAGGATGCTTCGGATCGCTTTCACAGTTCGACCCTC
>CALMBE010000050.1 GCA_937860165.1 uncultured Planctomycetaceae bacterium | reverse complement strand
CGGGCGCCAGCCGGCGATCGACATGGCTGGGTTGACGATCGACCGCTACCGCTGAGGCCGCGGCCCTTGACAGTGCGCCGAGCGCCCCCATCTGCCGCGCGCGATTCACTCTCTTCCCCTTCCTGACCATGAGCCACAAACAAACCCTCGCCTTCCAGGCTGAAGTGCAGCAAATCCTGCACCTCGTGACCCACTCGCTCTATTCGAACAAGGAAATCTTCCTGCGCGAACTGGTGTCGAACGCGTCCGACGCGTGCGACAAGCTGCGTTTCGAGGCATTGACCGACAAGGCGCTGATGGAAAACGATGCCGATGGCGATGGCATGCTATCCCAAGACGAGGTGCCTGAGCTCATGGCGAGAATGCTCACGGGTGCCGACCTGAACGCCGACGGATTTTTCGATAAGGAAGAACTCGGCAAGGCGATGCAAAACATCCGTGGACGTGGTCCTGGAGGCCCCGGCGGGCCCGGAGGCGGCTTCGGTGGACCGGGTGGGGGATTTAGCTCTGATCCTGACGCGATGACTAAGCAAATCCTGGCTGGGGATCAAAACGGCGACGGAATGCTCTCTCCGGATGAAGTTTCGCCCCAGGCAATGGGGATGCTCAAAAATGCCGACACCAATGGCGATGGCCATCTCAATGCCAAGGAAGTTCGCATGGCCATGGAAATGGCTCGCCAACGTTTCCAACGCTACGGGGGTGGACGCGGATTTCAAGGGGGCCAGCCAGGTGCCGGAGGCCCACAGGGTGCCGGTCAATCAGGAACTCGTGGGGGCCAACGGCAACGACCGCGGCCCGTTGAAGAAGAAGGTTTCGGCGCGGAATGAACAGCAAACTAGCGCCTCCCAACCCCTAATTTAATGAGGTGTCCGGGAGTTTATACGATCTTTTAGGCTGTCATTCCCGCGCAGGCGGGAATCCAGAACCTGGGGCGTGGATTCCCGCCTGCGCGGGAATGACGATTTAGCGTGTAGAATCAGTGCGAATTCCCGGACAGCCTCACTTAATTTGACTCTACACCCACGGTCTCGGCTTGATTCATCGTGCCAAGTGCTTGATACACATCGAATGCGATGTCTTCGCTCACAGTGTGTACCGAGCCGTCGCACAAGAGAAACTGTGAAACGCCGGCGTGCGAGGCCGAGACATCGCGGTCGTCGCTTTCGGCATGATTGGGCGTGTGTCCTGTTTGGAACAGCACCATGTGCCCGTGGTCGTCGGTGAAATCGGTAAGCTCGCGGACGGCCCCGGCCCAAGTGGTTTCGTATTCGACATGCACTCCGTGGACCCCCACGGTACGGAAGGGTCCATTCTGCCGTTCGCCAAGCATGAGCGTATTAGATGTGCCGTCGGCAATCTCGCGGAGCAGGGTTTCGCTATTGCGATAGAAAGGTCCCCAGGCCCCTTGAAAGGGCCCGAAGGGATTCGAGTCGCCCAGTTTCTGCTCTTGGTCATCATCGAGATCGGGTGGTCCGAAGTTAGCCACATAGCAAGCCATCGCGTAGCGCTCCTGGTCTCCCATTAAGACATAGTTTGTTGGAGAGAGATCATCGGTCGGACACAGTAGGGTCGGGATATGCTGTTCTCGGGCGATGCTATTTGCGGTGTCGTAGATCGGCTTGTCGAAATCAAATTGGTCGTACAAGCTGGCCAGTTCCATGAAGGGCAGAATACGCGTCCCCCAAGAAAAGCCACGCTGATTCCCCTGGGCACCTGCATCGAATTCGTAGCCGGGAGGGAGTTTTTTGAACGCCGCTTCGTAATTGTGCATCGCCACGCCGACCTGGCGAAGATTGTTCTTGCAACTACTCTTCCGCGCAGCTTCCCGGGCGGCTTGAATCGCAGGTAAAAGAAGTGCGACAAGCACGCCAATGATGGCAATCACGACCAACAATTCGACAAGGGTAAAGCCAATTCGAGTTCGCTTGATCATCGCGTGACACATTAGCTGGAAGGGGGAGAGATAGGTCGCTGGATGCTAGCAGGTACTCATCCTAGGCTTGCCCCGGTGAATAGTCAAATTGGATACGATTCAAGAATTGTCCTGGCCTCTTAATCCTGCAGCGCTAGGTTGAACAGGGAAGAATAATAAAAAGCCACGGATTTCACGGATGAAACTCGGCTAAATGGGAATGTTGTCTCTCGTAATAGAATGCCTCGAAGTAGTGGACGGCAGTTGACTCTCGTTCGATTGCAATGGCCGTGTTAAATCCGTGTTTTGTCCGTGGCTAAATTCATTCGACAAAGCGCTGTAGTATTAAGGAAGATAGAACTGGATCCAACATGAGCATTTGCATCGGTATCGACATCGGCACCTCGGGCACCAAGGCACTGGCCATTGATGCCCGGGGTAAAATTCTGGCTTCTGCGTCGGCCACGTATCCTTGCCAGCACCCCATGCCACTTTGGAGCGAGCAAGACCCCGAGGATTGGTGGCAGGCGACCATCAAAGTGGTTCGAGCCGTCGTCAAAAAAGCAACATTGAAACCGGCCGATGTTAAATCTATCGGCCTCTCGGGGCAGATGCACGGCTCCGTGTTTTTGGACAAGCACGGCAAAGTAATTCGCCCCGCAATTCTCTGGAACGATCAACGCACCGCGGCTGAGTGTGCCGAGATCGAACAACGGGCCGGAGGCCGCAAGCAACTCATCAAGCTGGTTGCCAATCCCGCCCTCACGGGATTCACGGCCCCCAAAATTCTCTGGCTCAGAAATCATGAGCCGAAGAATTTTGCTCGAACCGTCAAGGTGCTGCTGCCCAAGGACGAGATTCGCCGTCGGCTCACGGGAGAATTCGCCACCGAAGTGAGCGACGCGAGTGGGATGCTGCTGTTGGATGTGGTCAATCGCAAATGGTCAAAACAGCTCCTCTCGAAATTGGAACTCGATTCCAACTTGCTAGCCACTTGCCACGAATCCGAAGAGATCACCGGCAAGCTCACTGCAACCACGGCCAAACTCCTGGGGCTCACCACAGACTGCGTGGTCGTCGGCGGTGCTGGTGATTGCGCCGCGGGTGCCGTGGGAAGATCGGAAGAGCGTCGTGTAGGGAAA
>CALMBE010000049.1 GCA_937860165.1 uncultured Planctomycetaceae bacterium | reverse complement strand
AAACTCGTAACTCGCGCCTCCCAAATAACACGGCCGGAACTGCGGAGTACCTTGTTCCGGCCTACGACCTCCACCCTCCCCCAGTCCTTCGCACTACGGGAGAATCGCACCGAATAGGTGCCCTACCAAGTAGGCAAGTCCCGCGGCAGCTCCTCCTACGAACAGGGTCAGCAAACCCTCGCGGTACCAGGGGCGATCAATGAACCAAGACTTGGCCGCACCGATGGCAAAAAAAGCCAAGCTCGTCAGTGCCGTGCTCCACAAGTAGGGTCGCGCCAGCGTGCCAGGAAACAGCAGTTGCCAGACAAACGCCAACAAAGGGAGAAACCCCACCAGCACAAACGCGGCAAAGGTGGTGGTTGCCGCCCAACCAGCATGGGGCCCCTCGAGCGGTAAACCATGTTCGTCGGTGAGCATGGTATCGATCCACTGATTCACGTTGGAAGTGATGATCTCGACGGCCCGCTCCAGGTCATCCCCTTCAAAACCCTTCTTGCGAAAAATCTCGCGGATTTCAGCGCGTTCCCCTTCGGGATAGCTGTCGATGTGGAGTCGTTCGGTGCGGCGGATTCTGTCCTGCAATTCGCGTTCGGCGCGAATTCCCAGATAGTTGCTCGCCGCCATGCTAAAGCCATCCCCCACCAGATTGGCCAGCCCCAGAATGATTACGACCTTGGAACTCAGCCCCGCACCCGCGACCCCCGACACTACCGCAAACGTGGTCACGGTGCCATCGATCGCCCCGTACACAAAATCTCGCAAGTAGCTGCGACTCGCTCCTTGATTGAGCCGCTGACGAATCGCGCCTGGGCGATGGGATTCGATGTGTTGACTAGAAGGAGCTAGATTCATGGCGGGCGCCTCGGGAGTCTCGATCCCTTCAGCTTACAGCCCTTTGAAATAGTCGACCAGCCTGCGATCCTCGCATGTTCCTCTGCGGGCAGTAGTGTCCTGATTTCAAATTATCTTGAACCACGACGACACGACGGCACTACGAATTGCCAGAAAAGTGATTTGAATTCAGGATTATCTCTTGTCCAATCACTATTCACTAATCCCGAATCACCTCTTCCCCTTCGTGCCGTTGTGCCGTCGTGGTTAAACAATTTAGGACACTACCCCGCAGGCTGGCAGTCGATTCCATTCCCTGCCCCCTGCCCCCTCCCCTACACATGGATCAATCCATCGCGAATCGCTAAATGCACAAGCTCGGTCGCCTTGTGAACCCGCAGTTTTTTCATGAGACGAGTCTTGTGGTTGTCGATCGTGCTCTGGGAGACGCAGAGTTGTTCAGCACAATCTCGCACCGACTTGCCTCGGGCCAACAACACGAGAACTTGCCTTTCGCGGTGTGTGAGCCCCGCCAAACCAGGTTGACCTTCATCCGTTCGCAAGCGCCAGCCACGCGACGTTCTCAGAACCCGATCCGAAATCGCGGGATCAAACACGCGCTCCTTGGTCCTAGCAATGTGAAGCGTGGCATCGACCAGTGCCTGACCCTTAAGATGGCGCGTCAGATAACTAATCTGATGAAAAGGCAAGATCGCGGCAACCAATCCCTCGCATAATCGGTCATCAAACAGAATCGCGCTGGCAGCATGACCTTGGATGACCAAGTCGACTGTCCGAGCCACCGCATCGGCATGGCACTTGGGATCGACGATCACCACTTCCGGTCGATATCGGAGGCAACACGCAAATGCGTAGTCGAGATCCGCCGAGGCATCCAATTTCAACCGTGGATCCAAACGGAAAAGCTGCGCGAACAACTCGCAGTCCATTAACCCCGCCATCACCAAGTATACGTGGAAGGTCTCCGTTGGAATGTCTGAGTTTCGCATTTGGAAGTGGTTCGTTTCGTTAGGGGCTTTACCTTTCACTTCCAGCAACTCACCGGTCGACAAGGTTTCCGCCTAGTAACAGATTCATCGGTTGAACAAATCTCCATGATCCAACTTCAAATTGACGCTTTCAGTGCAATTCGCAAGCCGGGGGATTTTACCTACAAATCCTGGACTTTCACCAACCACGGACGAAGGGAGTGACAAACGTATGGCACTCAACGAGCAAAGAGCCGACTAAGGGACAGCCTGTAGCTAGTGGCTAGTGGCTGGGAAAATAAATAGGCGAGCCGTAGGCGCGAGTGCTCTATCAAATCCAAGAATTTAGGTCGCAGGCAGTGTGGCACGACTCTCCGAGTCGTGCCGTAAACTAATTATACTGTGCGCGGCCTCCAGTGACATTTTCGGACGACGGCGTAACTGATTGCCGCATCATGGCTTATGAAAAGTTGTGACTCGGCGAAATGTGTCATTTAGCCCCGCGCGGAGTATAACACGGCACGAGTCGGAGACTCGTGTTACTCTGACTTTGGTGGCGATCGCACTTGGGGCTACTGAGGTGCCAAGCGGCTGACGGTCCCGCGTTCCATTTCAAAGTCGGCCATCTGCTCTGTGGAAGGTGCGTTGGCAGGGAGTTCTAAGGTGAAGGCACTCCCCTTGCCCGGTTCGCTGGTCACGGAGATTTGCCCGCCATGTTCTTCCATGATCTTGCGACTCACGGGAAGGCCCAGGCCCGTGCCTCGGCCTCCCTTGCGCGAGACAAAGACATTGAAAATCGCTTCGATGTCGTCGGGCGAAATTCCGCTGCCGTTGTCGGTGACTACCATTCGGGCAATCTTCTGGTCGGCATCAAAGTGCGAACTGACCACAACTCTCGCGTCGGGGATTTCTTCGCAAGCGTCGACCGCATTCGTCACGACGTTGAGCAAAGCGCGATGGAGGGCATCGGGATCGAAGAGCAGGATCGGGAGGGACTCGTCGATTTCGGCCTCGAGTTTGACGGAGAGCTCTTCGGCATGAATTTGCATCGACTCGACCACATCGCGGACCAAGTCATTGAGATCCGCCGCCCGGGGTTCGGGTTCGCGCTCTTTGCTGAAGGTGAGCATGTCCATCACGAGGGCCGAAATACGTTCCTGATTGCGTTCGACAATGCCCCACCCTTTGCGGATAATTTCAACCGCCTTTTCGCCGACCTGTTCGTCGTGGGGCCCTTGCCCCAGATTCTTCCCATGGTCGGCCAGTCCCATTTCGATGAGGTAGCTGCCGCCGCGGACACCTTGCAAAATGTTTTTGATGTGATGCGAGAGCGATGCAATCGTCTGCCCGACGGCGGCTAACCGTTCGGCTTGCAGCATGGCCTTGTAATAGGAAGTGTCCTCGACAGCCAATGCTGCTTGGTGGGCGATGGCGATCATCAAGCGGAGGTGCTCTTCGGTGAATTGGTCGACTTTTCCCGCGTTGAGCAGCATTCTTTGAGGGGTAATTGTCGTGTCGATGTAGATCACACCCACGACATTGTACCGGCCTTGCATCGGCACGCAGATCGCTTCGCGGACTCCCATGCTGACGATACTTTGCGTGGGATCCCACCGCTTGTCGTCGCGGGCGTTGCTGGTGAGCACTCCTTCATTGTGTTCGACGACATAGTCTAGTATCGTCTTGCTGATCGAGATTTTCTCGTCGGTCCGCACTCCGCGACGATGGCGACGCACCTTGGGCACGAGTTGTTCCGTTTCGGTGTCGTAGAGCATGACGCACCCGCGATCGGCATCGACCCACTCGAAGATCATCTCCATGATTCGAGCGAGCAACTGATCGATGTCGAGGGTATGACTCACCGCCAAGGCCGTGCGATACATGATCTGCAGATTGCTGCGGGCGCGGGCGATCCAGGGGCTCGAAGAATCTTGCGCGTCAGGCAGGAGCCAATCGCTGCCCCCCGAATTGCTCAAAGCCGCGACGATCCGCGACCCATCGTCGATTGCCGCCCGGGGAACGATGTCCACCTGATTGGCGATATCGTCATAGGCATTTTCCACAAAACCCGTGTAGAGGAGCAGCGAGCGGCCAAATTGGAGTTGGTCGCCGCTGATCAACTCACGTTCATGGGTTGGCTGACCGTTGACGTAGGTCCCATTGGAACTGCTCAGATCGCGGAGGAGATAAGAATCGCCATTGCGCACAAGTTCGGCATGTTCGCGCGAGACTTCGGTATCGTGGAGCCGAATCGAATTCGACTGGGTACGACCGACGGTATGCACGGCGTCTTCCAACTGGAAGCGTGTCCCCTGATCGCGACCACGAATAACGAACAACGATGCCACTTTGTCTCCCGAACGAACAGGCGGTGAAAATAGAAAAGAACTTCTTTGGATGACCAGCTTTGAATCCCGATTGGAATCGCGGCGTTATCACCAGCCAGCGTCCGCCTTACGGTGCTGCTAACTTCCACCGCTAATTTTAGAGTTCTGAGGTGCAAAGTGGTAGACTTCAGGGGATGAATCCCCCCCGCGAAACCTGTTAAATTTTGCCGCGAGAGTACCGTCCGCAACGGTTGGGTCGTCACTGCGGGCTACGTCGCACAGCAGATACTCTCCGCGGTCATTTTTGAGCAGTTTTTTGTGGTTACGGCTCGGACTTCCCC
>CALMBE010000048.1 GCA_937860165.1 uncultured Planctomycetaceae bacterium | reverse complement strand
TCATGCACGCGCAATTTCGGACGATTCGGCTTGGGCAGCTTGCCCGAAAATCGGCCCACCAACCCCGCGGCCGACCAGCCCGTGCGATAATAGATCAGACCGAACATGGCCCCCGCCAAGTGCGCTGAACAGGCGATGTTACTCGTCCGCGACACGGCACCATAGGCATCCATGCCGACCATAATCAGCCCCGCCACCCACATGGGCATCGGGATGAAAAACATAAATAACACTTGCCGATGCGGGAAGTTCAACGCATACAGGGCGGCCAATCCGCTGATTGCCCCCGAGGCCCCTACCATCGCACTCCCCCCACCCGCAACTTGCTCGCCCACCGACCACACCAGCCCCGCGATCACAATCGCTGTCAGGTAAAACGACAAGTATTCGCGCTGCCCGTACTTCCACTCCACCTCGCGGCCAAACATCCACAAAACGAGCATGTTGAAAAAGATATGCTCGATGCCGCGGGTATCGTGCTGAAAGCCGTAGGTCAGTAGCCGATAAAACTGCCAGGGCTCGCGATACCAGAAAGAAGGGAGGCACAGAAAATCCGTCAAAGCCGGATAGAAGACTTGCCCCAGATACGCACCGACGGTGATCAACACCAACTTGATTGTCATCGATTGGGGGGCCTGCAGGTGGATCCCCGGTTCTCGGTAGTCGGTGGCATAATCGCGGTCGTAGAGTCCCATGCCGCAATCCTAGCTCACTGCCAGCCTTAGGACTACGTCAAAGGCAAGATTCAAGCGAGCCGGGTCGTCCCCGACCCCGGAGTCCCAGCTAGCAAGCTACGGCAAAGACACCGTCGCCGGCGCGGGGGCCGAAGCGTTGATCATCTCCCGCAACGCTGCCTCTCGGTCACTGAGGCCATTGGCCAACGAAGCATTGGTTGTCAAAAGTTGTTCGACCAATTCCTGTGCATTTTCGAGCTGCCGAGCGATGATCTTCAGATGGGCTTCGATGGCCGCCCGGTCCTGTTTCATCCCCGCCAGGTCACTGGCGAGCAGATTGAGCTCCTCTTCACGAAACGCCGAAAGCTTCTCGGCACTCGCGATCACGGATTCCCATTTGGAATTGTCCTCGACCAGGGCATCGCGCTTGGCCAGCAACACCGCCTTCTGACGGGTAAGTTCGGCAAACAAATAGGCATAGTCCTGCAGCGGGCGGTGGAACACCTTGCGGACGGCCTTGCCCATTGCCTCGGGTCCCAGTTGTTTGTCGTTTTCGTCGTAGCCCACCACATTCCGCGGATCATCGTCCGCAGTGGCTGGCTGGCCATGGCGCAGGTATTCCTCGATCACCATCTCGGGGAGCCGTTTGCGAAGTTCATCTTCACTCATCCCCGCAAAAGTTTGGTAACGATCGGCAGGCATCGATTCATATAAACTCCACGGCCCGGCACTGCGTGCGAGTCGCTCGCCGGTGCGTTGATCCAAGAGTCGGATCGCTTCGAGCACCGCCCCACCCTCATTCACTTCGACGACTTTGAACTCGCCCAAGTATTGCTGACCATCCTCGAGATCGGCGGGATTGGCGTTGCCTGCCTCGAAGGCGTAAACAATCACATTCGCTGCCAGACCATGGGGGGTCGGACTGGCAATCGTCACCGCGCGGCGATTCTGATTATCGAGCTCACCAGCGGGGACCACTTGTCGCCAAGCGCGGCCCCGTTGGCGGGTGATCATTTCCAATTGATGCTTGAGCTCGGAGATCCCCGCGTCTTCACCGGCCCCACGCAGCAACGCTTCGTTTTGCATTTGCAGTGTAGATAGCTGTTGTTCCAAACGCGGCAAGTTCATCCGCAGATTGCGATGGATGCGCATGGTCTCGGCAGCCAGGAAGAGAAAGGCCACGCCGGTGAGCATTAAGAAAGCCACCAACGTCACCAGGCTCCAGTGCCAATTCTTCGCACTGAGAAACACAGCCACCAACCCGACGAGCAGGACGATAGCCAGCAATATTTGCAGAACGAGCGCCAAAAATCTCTCTCCCGAGGTAAAAATGGGGAAACTAGACAAACTTCCCTAGTATCGATCCTAAGTACCAGGCACCCAAGCGTCAAGTTTTTACCCAGAGACAACTTACATCAATCCCGCAAGACCCGAAAAACCCTCCCAACACCCCCCGCCGCTTGTGGTTTAGCGCGGAACCCTCGCCCCCGTACTCGTGGGGAGAGGGCAGGGTGAGGGGGTCTTAGGAATAAGCAATTAGCGTCTCAGCTCCCCCAACGCCCCCACCAGCCGATCCACCATCTCCTCAGTATGCCCAGCCGTTATCCCCAACCTCAGGAGCGATTCGCCCTCGGGGACCGACGGAGGCCGAATCCCAGGGGCCCAAATGCCTCGCTCGCGCAAACCCTGTGAAATCCGCATCGTCTGATGTGGCTCGCCGATCACCACCGGCACGATCTGACTCTCAGAGCGACCGGTGTTCCAGCCCTCGGCCTGGAGCCGCTCCCGCAGTTCGGCAGCCATCTGGAGCACTCCCCGCCGTCGCCCCGGTTCGCGGTCCACCAAATCCAACGCCATCAGGGCTGCCGCGCTCAGCGCCGCCGGGTGGGCTGTCGAAAACACATAGGTCCGCGCGCGATTCGCCATCCATTTCACCAGAGCCCGCTTCCCACAGAGAAAACCTCCGGCAGAACCCAGTGCTTTGCCAAAGGAACCAACCCGCACGGAAACCCGCTCCAACACGCGCGGGTCTTCCTTTGCAAAGTGTTCCACCACGCCTCGACCGCGCTCGCCAAACACCCCCACCGCGTGAGCCTCGTCGACCAGCAACATCGCGTTGAACCGCTCGGCAAGTTCCGCCAGTTGCACCAGCGGTGCCAGATCTCCATCCATGCTAAAGAGCGTGTCACTCACGATCAATCGTCGACGATAGTTGTCTCCCTCGGCCAGCAGCTTTTCCAATGCTGCCATGTCGACATGCTGATAAACGTGTTTCTCGGCATGGGAAAGTCGACAACCGTCGATGATGCTCGCGTGGTTTTTGGCGTCGGCGTAGATGGCATCCCCCTCGCCGACCAGTGCCGGGATCGCCCCGGTATTCGCCGCAAAACTGGTAGGGAACAGGAGGGCCGCTTCCGTGCCGAAGAACTCGGCCAAGCGCTGCTCGAGCGCATCGTGAACCGTCGAACGGCCACTCACCAACGGGCTAGCCCCGCGCCCGACTCCGAATTCTCGGCAAGCCTCCGCAGCAGCGGCGACCACGCGCGGATCCGCCGCCAGTCCCAGGTAATCGTTCGAGGCGAAATTCACGACGCTCCCCCCGTCGATCTCCACCACGCCCCCCGCCGAGCGCAGTCCGACAGGCAAGCTGCGCAGCAAACCAGCAGCTTCCAGGCGTGCCGTTTCTTCGTCTATCCAGTCGAGCGGGTCCATGTTCCAATAGTAACAGATTCGCACCCAATGATCCCGTAGACCCCAAATTCGCATACCTTCTCCCCTAGCCGCGATTCAACGAATCGCCGGTCCGCGAGGGAACTAACCAACACCCCCCAGCGTCCAAACCAGTAGCCGAGCAGTCTGTGACCGACAACCCGCGCAACTTGGACAACACCCTCGGGGACGACGCGTTGGTGCGGGCAACATTGGCCGGCAACCGCGAGGCCTTTGGCACCTTGGTCGAGCGGCACCAACATCGGCTGCATCACACGCTCAAGTGCGTCTTGGGTTCCCCGGACGATGCCAGCGAGGTCTTGCAGGATGCTCTGGTGCAGGCGTATACCAAGCTTTCCACGTTTCGCGGATCGAGCCAATTTTATACGTGGTTGTACCGGATTGCCCTGAATTTGGCCTCGTCGCACCAGCGGCGACATCGCAGGCGCTCACGCGATCGCTCGGTCGATGAACTCAAAATGAACACTGCCCTCGAACCCGTGGACCCGAGAGAACTCCCCGACCAAGAATTGGTCCGCATGGAGCGCGCCCGGATCGTGCATGCAGCGCTCCTCCAGCTCAATGAAGAACATCGCCAGATTCTCGTGCTCCGCGAAATGGAGGATTGCCCCTACGAATCCATCGCCGAAATCCTGAACCTCCCCGTCGGAACCGTCCGCAGCCGAATTTTCCGAGCCCGACTCGCACTCAAACAAATCCTGGATGAATTGTTGACCAATAACCCAGAAAGGACTGTAGGACTGTAGGGTTCTTACGACTGACTACTGACCACTGACCACTAGAAAATGACTCCTTCATCGAACCAGCCTGAATTTGACGACGAACTGCTGAGCGCTTATGTCGATGGCGAGCTCACCGAGTCCGAGCGCGCGCAGGTTGAAAAGCGTCTGGCGGACCTTGGTCAGGTCGCTGTGCATGGTCCCGGCGTCGGCCGCGCAGAGGGCCTCGAACGCATTGGATTTCTGGTCGGCCAAGGGCTTGATGGTGCCGGCGACCTCGTCGATCATTTCCTTGATGTCGAAGGCCTCGAGGAACACGTCCATCTTGCCGGCCTCGATCTTGGACAGGTCGAGCACGTCGTTGATA
>CALMBE010000047.1 GCA_937860165.1 uncultured Planctomycetaceae bacterium | reverse complement strand
GAAAACATGGCCACAGCGGAGTACCGCCGTGGCCATGGCACCCTCATCTTGAAAAGCTGAACAGCCCTGTGTATTTGCCGATTAGCAATCCAAGGAAATAACCTGCAACGAACAAGGTGCGCAACACTATCCGCCATGCCAACTGACTTTGCCCAACTTGCGAATGAAGTGCTGCGCCGCTGTCGGCAATTGGCTACCTATTCCGAGGACCCGACTTGTCTGACGCGGACTTTTCTTTCACCGCCAATGGCCGAAGTCCATCGTGCGCTGGGCGAGTGGATGCAAACTCTCGGGATGTCGACCCGAGTTGACGCGATGGGAAATTTCGTCGGTCGCCGGGAAGGAGCAAGTAGCAAACGAACTTTACTGTTGGGTTCACACTTGGACACGGTTCCCAATGCGGGGGCTTTTGACGGTGTCCTGGGAGTGCTGGTTGCGCTAGCGGCGGTAAAGACTTTGGAGGAAACTCCGCTCCCGTTTGCTGTGGATGTGATTGGATTCAGCGAAGAAGAAGGGGTGCGATTTGCGAAACCGTATCTTGGAAGTCGCGCGATTGCAGGTTCGTTCGACCTTGCGCTCTTAACGCGTCAGGACGCTCGGCAGATTTCCTTGCAGCAGGCGCTATTGGACTTCGGACTCGATCCCGCGCAGATCGCCGCGGCTGCGTATCATGCTGAGGAAGTTGTCGGATTCTTGGAAGCCCATCTCGAACAAGGTCCCATCCTCGAGTCGCTCGGAGTACCCGTCGGCTTGGTCGAAGGAATCGTGGGGCAAAGCCGGTTGCGGGTTCGCTTTGTCGGTGCCGCGGGACACGCGGGGACCACGCCGATGGAAGCTCGACGCGATGCGCTCGTGCCTGCCGCCACTTGGATTCAGGCGATTCAACGCTACGCAGTCGAGTGCCCAGGCTTGCGTGCCACCGTCGGTTCAGTGCATGTGGTTCCGAATGCCCCCAATGTGATTGCCGGCGAAGTTGAGCTGTCGCTTGACGTGCGACACGCTGCCGACGAAACTCGGGAACAGGCCTTGGCACACTTGTTGGCATCGGCACGACAGATCGCGGTAACGCACCGGGTCGAATTCCAACTGATCGAACAAACATCGCAAGGTTCCACGGCGGTCGACGAACGACTCAAAAAGTCGTTAGCGGATTCAATTGAAGATTGTGGGCATCGACTGATTGCACTTCCTAGTGGGGCAGGGCACGATGCCGTTGTCATGGCCGAGAAGTTTCCGATGGCGATGCTGTTCATTCGCCACCCAGGGGGAGTGAGCCATCATCCCGACGAACGGGTCGAAGCGAGCGATGTCGCCGTGGCGATTGAAGTGGTGTCAAAATTCATTTCCCGAGTGTCCCGAGAATTTGCCGAGTAACCAGGAGCGATACAATGCTGATTGGCGAGACCCGTACCCGAGTGGCCCGCGATCATGCGCTGATCGGCCCCGACAGCCATGTGATCGCGCCGCTGGCGAATTGGGAAAAAACCGACGGCGTGGTACTCATCAGCCCGGCGATGGCGGCGGCACCCAAGGGCCCCCGGTTCACGCAATATCTGGCCCATGCCGAGCAGGGTTCGACGACCCAAGGTGCCCCCGCCGGTGTTCAGCGTTTGATTTATGTCCTGAGTGGCAAGATCGCCCTCGACGGCCAAAAGATTCTGGCCGACGGTTTCGCCTACTTGCCAGCCGACAGCCGCTATGAACTGACTGCGGCAGAATCTTCGCGATTGTTGGTGTTTGAAAAAACCTACATGCCGCTCGCGGACACCGCTGCACCCCCCCGGGTCGTCGGAACCTTTGCCGATGCCCCCAGCGAACCCTTTCATGGCGATCCGGCTGCCGTGCTTTCGACGTTGCTTCCCACCACTTCCGAGTTCGACATGGCGGTCAACGTGTTTTGTTACCAACCGGGGGCCAATTTGCCGTTTGTCGAGACGCACGTCATGGAACACGGCCTGTGGATGCAAAGCGGTGCGGGAGTTTATCGCCTCGCTGAATCGTGGTATCCCGTGGCCACCGGCGACGCAATCTGGATGGCGGCGTATTGCCCGCAATGGTTCGTCGCCATGGGCAAGGAGACCGCCAGTTACATTTACTACAAAGACATCAACCGGCATTCACTCACACCATGACTTTGCCCCCCTTGCAAGTCGATATCGAGCGTCTGACCTCGGAACTTGAAAGGCTCGCCACGTTCAGCGATTGCCCCGAGCCCCCACCGGCAGTAACCCGCGTGGTGTTCAGCGAGACCGATCTTCGGGCCCGAGCCTATCTCGGCGAGTTGTACGCCGATGCTGGGTTGCAGGTCTGGGTCGATCCCATCGGCAACACCTTCGCCCGCTGGCAAGGGAGCGATCCGCAGGCACCCGCCGTGGGGACCGGCTCGCACACCGATGCGATTCCCCATGCCGGCATGTACGACGGCACCGTGGGGGTGCTGGGTGGCCTCGAAGCGATTCGCACGTTGCAGCGTGCCGGGTTCGTGCCACGCCGTTCGATGGATGTGGTGATGTTCACTTCCGAAGAACCCACCCGCTTTGGCATCGGTTGCACAGGGAGTCGCGCCCTGGCCGGGCTCTTGTCGCCGGAAAAAATGCAGAATCTGCTCGACGCCGAAGGAGACAACTACGACATCGTCCGGCAGCGGGCGGGTTTTACGGGGGAGTTATCCGAAATTCCGCTCTCCCAGGATCATTACCACGCCTGGGTGGAGCTCCACATCGAGCAGGGACCGCTGCTCGAACGGTCGCGGATACCGATCGGCGTCGTGACCGCAATCGCCGCCCCAGCGACGGCAGTGTTTCACGTCGCGGGGATCGGGGGCCACGCCGGGGGCGTGCTCATGCCGGGCCGCCGAGATGCCCTCTGTGCGGCCGCCGAGATGGTGGTTGCCATCGAGCGGTTGGCTCTCGAAACGGGGGGGGCCGATCTGGTCGCCACCGTCGGGCAACTCGAAGTTCACCCCGGCGCGGTGAATTCGATCCCCAGCCGAGCGCGATTCACACTCGACCTCCGCGACATCGACGGCACCAACCGCGATCGCTTGCTCACCGCGATGACCGATGCCACGCTAGCCATTGCCACCCGCCGCCAGGTCGATCTGACGTTTGAACTTCTCAATGCCGACCCCCCGGCTAGTTCCGATGAAACAATTCTCACTGCAATCCGCGCGGCGTGTCGAGAATCGCAACTCGAATTTCAA
>CALMBE010000046.1 GCA_937860165.1 uncultured Planctomycetaceae bacterium | reverse complement strand
GAATTTCACGGATTAAACACGGATGATTGGGAGTGATGCGTTTGGTGGTGGCAAACATGGTAGTCGCCGAAATGAAAATCCCGAAATTTCCCTTGAATATCCGTGTTCAATCCGTGTTTCGTCCGTGGCTAAATTCATTCGACATTGCGCTGTAGTAGTAAGTGACTGAAGAATCTGGTGGGTAGTAGGTTACGAAATGGTATACGTGCCAAGGGTTTACGCCAGATTCCTCAGTCGGAGTACCTCCCTCGGAATGACACCCAAGGGAGGCCTCCATTGAATTCGCAATCCTCCCAGTTCCAAGGGTATCCACGGCCCAGGTGCCAGAACCTTCTGGAATTTCGTTGCCAGCATTATTGACAAAGACCTAGGACCGTTGTAAAAAGAAGGTTGTAAGCGGGCCATTTACCCTTGAATTGAGTTAGATCTACCCCACGATTTAGACAGAATTAACTAGGAAAACGCTAATTAACTGAGCGACACCCTGATCCTTCTTATCGCGACTTCCGTAGTGGGGTTGCACGAGAGGTTTCGGGGTGTCGCTTTTTTTGCCGACAGTTCATTTCACAAAGCCATTTGGTTTCCAACTTTCTGAACTCGACAGGACAACGCTAATTAACTAAACGATGCTCGAATTCTTTCCTGCGGTCCCTTACGCCTAGTTCGGGATCGCCCCTGGAAGGCGTTCGCGTGTCGTTTTTTTTTGCTCACGAGATGCCATTTTTTCGGGATGAAGGGATGGCCAATTTTACTTGAATTCAAAACACCATTGACGGTTTCACAACAGGAGAAGAACTAATGTTTCGGACAATCAAAATCGCTTTGCTAGTAACGCTAATCTCTCTCAGCGCCCGCCTGGCGCATGCCACGCTGATGCACCCGAATGTGATGGGTACGACGGTGTGGTTCACGGCCATCAAAGAAAGCTCCCCAACTTCAGACCCACTGCCGCTGTATGGGCAACCCGCTGCCAACGGGGATCAATTGATATTTCCCACGACGGGCAATTTCTCCTCAGAGTCCCTAGATGGCGGACCGTCGGATCAAACGGATGGCAAGCTAAGCTTGATGCTCCGCGCCAAGAATGGCTTTGCCCTCGATTCCTTCGACATTGCCGAAAGCGGCCTGACTGTTCTTAATGGTCCCTTTGGTGGCAATGCCTACAACGAAGTCATCGCGTTTGCTGTGGTGAGGGTCGTGGAAGTCGCGGGCCTCCCGGTGAATTTGGCTCCCTTCAACGTGTTTGTTCCCTTCGCCCCATGGGGGGGCCAGTTTTTGCTGTCCGCTGTCGGAGGTCCTTCCTATTCCGCAGGCTGGACCGGGTCGGTACACGTGCCGTTGCCACTGGATGCGACGAAGGTCAACATCACACTGAACAACAATCTGTATGCCGCGACCACCGGTCAGGGGACTCGGTCATTCATCGATAAGAAGGCATTCGAACTCGATGTCGATACGCGAGAAACGGAAAACAACGATATCCCCGAACCGGCGACATTGGTGTTGGGATTGGTGAGTCTGCTGACGATTCAGCGATGGAAATCGCTCTGTGCTTAGGCACGAAGAGCCTTGTCAAACCGAAAAATGAGGGTGCCATGGCCACAGCGGTACTCCGCTGTGGCCATGCTTGCTCGG
>CALMBE010000045.1 GCA_937860165.1 uncultured Planctomycetaceae bacterium | reverse complement strand
TGCGACTGAGAGGACAAAGTTCCCCCCGGAACCAATCCCGATGATACCGTCGCTCGGCTGAATGACATCTCCAGTCCCCGAAACCAACAGGGATTGCTCAGCGTTCACCACCGCCACCAATGCCTCGAGCCGTCGCAGGGCACGATCCATCCGCCAGTCCTTGGCCAGTTCCGTGCAAGCCCGGGCCAAATTGGCGGGGTGATCCTTGAGTTTCGCCTCAAGCCGCTCCATGAGTGCGAAGGCATCGGCAGCGGCCCCAGCGAATCCCACCAGAACCCGATCATCCATCAGCCGGCGAATTTTCACCGCGTCAGCTTTCACGACGGTCGCCCCCATTGTCACCTGCCCATCGCCGCCGATGGCGACTTTTCCTTGGTGGCGGACAGTCAGAATTGTTGTCGAGCGGATTTTCATGGCAAACCGGGCAAAGTTTTCGAGTTAAACGCCCCATTCTCTCCGACCCGAATGTTGCTGGCTAGGGCCTGACGAAGGGGGACAGGGCCGATCAATTATTCAAGTTGTCATAGGAATCAAGCCCCGATCCCAGGCACGCTCGTCATCCCCGCGCAGGCGGGGATCCAGTATTTCACGCTCTTACCGAATAAACTGGATTCCCGCCTTCGCGGGAATGACGGTTTTTTCCCCAGCCCCCAGCCCCCAGCCCCCAGTCCCCGGTCCCCGGTCCCCTGCCACTTGCCACTTGCCACCCAAATCTGGGCAATCTAGCTAAACTCTGCCTGCCTGCAAAACCGGATTTACCCTTTTAGACCGGACTTTCCGAATTACCCCTATAGCCCGCAATTTTGAGGGTGTAAAGATTTTTGTGTCAATAGTTTGTAGGTGATGCAAAGAACTCGCTAAATTTGGTGCTAGCTGATGCTAGCGACACAGAATTCCTTACAGGCCCAAACTAACCTGGGCGTTGCGGCTGAGAGTACCGATTTCACTACGCAGTGAGCGGTGCGGGGGCGGCGGCGAAGTCAGCAAAGATCTCTGCGGCTGATTCTAAGTCGTTCGCGCGGGGCAGGAACACGCCTCGGATACGCATTCGACGGATGACGCCCTTTTCTTGGAAATCGCCACCCAGTGTTCGCTGGACTTGGCAGAACCCTTCGCGTGGGGACCGAATCTCCACGGTTCCTTGATCCTCGGGGTGGGTCATTTCGCAGTAACTCCAAGAATCGTCCGTGCCTCGCAGCAACGTGGCCGAAAGATGAGGCACCGTCGTTGCGGAATTCCAGTCGGTCAGCAACCGTGCAGTTGCGACGCCGGGGGGAACCATCCAAATCTCATTGGCCGGAAGTTGCGTTGAGATCGTGACGCGGGGATAGCACTCCAGGAGCGACGTTTGCAGCGAGAGGATGGCGTCGATTTGGACGCCCCGCGCGACTTTCTCGGCGCGCCAATAAGTCTGCACTGTGAAGGGTTGATTTTGAGATTGCGGGAAATTGGCAACGAGGTCGATGCCGCGGACATAATGTTCATGGACGAACATGCTTGCCGGCGTGGATTCGTCCTGCAAGGCGACTGTCACACCCAGCAAGTGCCCAGGTATTCCATTGGAATTCCAGACGAGACTTTGGAGTCCGAGCTGTGGTTGGTGGAGATTTACATCAGCCGATAGCAGGGAGGCACGAAGGGCAGCCCGGTGATTGAGTAGTTGCCAGAGAGGTTCGCAGTGAGGAGCGAGTTGCTGTGCCATCGCCAAGAATTTGGGAAAAAAGCGAAAGGATGGGGGATGGAGCGAATCTGTCAGCCAACAAAAAAAACCCCGTCGAACACCGAAGTGTATCGACGGGGCCGGAACAGAGAAGAGGCCGAATACTAACTTGGGGGGATAATAAAGATTAGGCCATCACCTTCCACCCGAGAGCGGTTGGAATATCTGGCAGCATTCGACACCTAACTATGCCCTCACCCGTGATTTTACTCATTCCATCAGCCGTGTCCAGCTTTCTTTAAGAATTCTTTAAGAGTTTTTCCCGGCGGCTGGTGTGCAATTTTGATACGATTCGACGTTATTACTTATTCGATAGAGTCTTACGTATCCACACCTTTTATGACGAATGCGATTCAAGAGAGCTTTCAATGCAAGATTCGGGACCCCTTAAAGCCCTGTGCGAGGAGGCCGCCCGCGCTGGAGGCCAGGAATTACTCGCTTGGCGAGATCGGTTTTCGACCCGAGAAAAATCGGCCTGCGATCTGGTTACCGACGCAGATTTAGCCTCTCAAAGAGCGATACGGACACTTATCTCGCGGGAATATCCCGATCATGGATTCCTCGGCGAGGAAAGCCCCGATCCCCAGCAGCTTGAATTGCCCTACTGCTGGGTGGTAGACCCCCTAGATGGAACAACGAACTACGTTCACGGGTTTCCCTGTTATGCCGTCTCGGTAGCGGTGGTTCACAAGGGGGAATTGATCGCCGGTGCCATTTTCGACCCGCTAGCCCAGGAATGCTTTATTGCCGAGCGTGGCAAAGGAAGCCAACTAAATGGAAAATCGATTCGGGTAAGCAAAACTACCCAGCTTCACCAAGCGTTGGTGGCTGTGAGCTTTCCCCCGAGCCCCCAGTCCGATTCGCCTGACATCTTGGCGTTTATGAAAGTGAGCCCCATTTGCCAAGCGGTAAGACGGACAGGTTCGGCGGCATTGAATCTGGCCTACGTGGCTTGTGGGCGGCTTGATGCCCACTGGGCCAATTTTATCCACAGTTGGGATTCCGCCGCTGGGGTGCTTCTCGTGGCAGAGGCGGGTGGCGTGACCGCTTCGTTTGCGGGAGGCGAGGATCAAGTCGCCCAAGGAGACTACTGCGTTGCCAGTAGCCAGGAATTATTCCACGAAGTCCAGTCGGTACTTCACTCGTGAGGTGAAAAAGCCAACACCCGCACTCCCCACATGAGCAATCGGGTGTTGGCCGCGTGAGCCAGCAAGTGAGAATTGCCAGCACTTAGATCCGGCTAGTGGCCTCGGGAATTATCGTTGAAGAAGTTGTCAGGAATCGTGCGTTCCACGATCCGCCCCAATTCGTGTTGCGTGCGGCGTTGGCCGACGGTGTGCCAGGCCGAGACTTCCTCGAGCTCGGGCATGATCTCGACGAGTTGGCTCACGAGCATGGTGGCCATTCGTTTGACCGAGCGGTCGTGGGCTGACTCAAGAATTGCCTTGGCAGTCTTCATGACTCGCAACATGCTGGCCCGCCGTTTGACAGGCTCGGACAAGGCCCCATCGGCTTCCACGAGCAAATCGACCAGTGGCACTTCCAAGACCTTTTGCCAACGCAGCAGGTCGGAGATTCTTAGATCAGCTTGAGGGCTGCTTTGATCACGAATCTCGTCGGCATTCAAATCCATCTTGCGCGTGAGCGAGCGAATTGTGACACCTTGTTGGCCACAGACCTCTTGAATACGATGGAGCTTGGTGGTCGGTTGAGATCCGTTAACTGATGTTGTTGGCAATGAAAGTCGTGTGATCGGTACTTCATAGCCGTTGCCATTGCTTTCACAGTTATATTCACAAGTACTCATTTTGCGTGTTCCTCCGCAGGGCAGAATGCCCGAATTGAAAAGGGTGCCTCTTGAGATCGTGCGATCCAAGTCCAAGCAAATGATATCGCCAGACCTCTGGCACGAAGTGCGTTCCGAAAAAATGCTGGTAAATCAACGAATTTGATAAGAACGCAACAAACGGCAATCTTGCCTTTAAGTTGCGAGATGTCGACGCCTCGTCTAACCAACCAGCCGAGAGAGGTCATTTCTCACGACGAGCGTCCAGGTACTAAACTCAATCCTCCCGTTGTCTCCATCCCTGCTGCAAAATCCAAAAATGTCACCCTTCTGTCGAACGCTTTCAATCGTATTCAGGCCTAGATTCGATTGCAAGCCGAAAATATTGGTGGTTTCTACGCAGGGCACCCGGGCAGAAGTTCGCTGACTTCCGGTTTTAATCGGACAACTTGGCCACGCTTTCCGAACTAGTCAAATCGTGCTAGTGACCACTCTAGAAAAGTTACCGAACTGGACACTTCCTACATTACACGGTTCTTACACGCCCAGCAAGCGCGGGGTAATCAGGATCTGCTTTAGTAAAGCTCTTGTGCGGAGTGATTACCCCAATGGAGTGTCAAATCGCTAATGGTTCGTGGAAAGGCCTGAAGGCAAATTAATCAGGAAACTTGCAACGGGGATTCCTACGTTTGCAGGATTTTCGGAAGTTTGGAGCATGCTGCGGCGCCGGGGAACGAGGGGCTTCTCGATTTTGATCCAAGCAAATCCCAGCACCTTGCGATGGGCATGTTCCATATTGTCGTGCAGAGCGCGGACAGCGGCAAATCGTCGTGATCCGCGCGACTCCCGCTCCGTCGTGTTTGAGGAGGAAATCTCCTGTTCTGGAGCCCCAAGACTCAGCAGCAGATCCTTGAGCTCTCTGGAGCCGATCGGGCTAACACCGTCGTGGAGCATCACCATGTCCACCGACAACCGATTACGCACTAATTCAATAATGGCACTTAATCCACTTCGGAAGGGTTGCCGTAAGACCATAATCTGGGGGTAGCGTCGAGCTAGTTCACAAGCGGTTTCGTAGGTCTCGTCCGAAGAGCCATCGTCGACAATCACCAATTGGAACTCGACACGAACTAAAACCGACAATTCCAACAGATCATGCACCGAGGAACGGATTTGCCGCTCCATGTTGTGCATGGGCAAGACGACGGTTAACGGCTTGTTCAAGGCTTGGCTCCCAGCGGTAGTCGCCCCCCAAATCGCGTCGAGCGAGTGGGGGCCGAAACTAGTAAAGGCCTTTATGGAGAATCTTGCGTCTCCTATTCGGTCTCATCGGCTTGAAGAAGCGGTGCCCTCCAGAAATTGAGAAACCAGACCGAATAGCTCAGTCTTGCCCGAAGTGCGGATCGTAGGGATTGAGCTGTGATTTTCTCCGGGCTGGGGGAGGAGGGGGGAGGACTGAGGGAGGAAGAAGAAGTTATAAACCGCCATTCCCGCCTGCGCGGGATGACGCAATAGATTGCGGATTGCGGAATGAAAACAGTCCCAAAGTCTCATCAAACCCAGCCCCTGACTCCCAGTCCCCTGCCCCCATTCTAACCCATAACCAATTTCTCATCGAGGTAGTCGAATCCGGCTTCAAGCATTAGGCTGAACGGATCGAAGCACGGCTCGCGGGGTCGTGCGCCCCATTCCCATGATGCCGAGGCACCCATGACAGCGGTAAACGATCCCGGGGAAGTTCCCGCCTTCTCGGGGCCCGACACTTTGCTTCCCGCGATAGCCCAAGACGCCGCCACTGGCCAAGTCTTGATGTTGGGGTACATGAACCAGGCGGCCTGGGAGCAAACCCTTGCCACGGGGACGGCCGTCTACTTCAGCCGCAGTCGCCAACGATTGTGGAAAAAAGGGGAATCGAGTGGCCACGTTCAACAAGTGCAGGCAATTTACGTCGACTGCGATGCGGATACAATTTTGTTGCAGGTAGATCAAGTCGGAGGAGCCGCCTGCCACAAGGGGTATCCCACTTGTTTCTTCCGCAAATGGAACAGTACGGGTTTCACGGTCGAATTCCAGCGGGTGTTTGACCCCCAAGAGGTGTACCGGAAACCTGACTGAAAACTTTGGTTCAAATCCGACTGCGCTAATTTGAACCACGACGACACGAGTGGAGATAGCGAATCGAGATTAGTGATTAGATGAGGGTGTCCGGGAATTCCCCTTGCCGTCATTCCCGCGCAGGCGGGAATCTAGAGAACT
>CALMBE010000044.1 GCA_937860165.1 uncultured Planctomycetaceae bacterium | reverse complement strand
TCTCGACGATTCACATGCCCACGCCGGAGTACCAGCGTGAGCATGGCACCCCAAAATGAATGACTGATCGGCCCCAGATTTCCCTCTCACTGGGGGTGCGTATCCCACTCGGACACACTACAATAAGTGCTCGAATTTCCCGAGAATTGGTCGCTCGCCCGGTAAGTGCGCGGTAACACGCCGGCCCTTTTTCCGCTTGATATTTTGTAGATTTTCTTGACCCCGATGAAAATTGGTGTTCGCCGTGCATCTTGACCACTTACCAGGTTCGTTTTTTGGCCCCTCGAATTTGATCGAGCTGTTGCAGCATCGCGCGTTGCATCAGGGGGACGATGTCGGCTTTCGCTATGTCGCCGATGGTGAGCGGAACACGATCGAATGGACCTATGCCGATCTCGACCGCAAGGCCCGCGCGATTGCCGCTTCGCTCCAATCGCTCGACCTGGAAGGGGAACGGGCGCTGCTGCTGTATCCTTCGGGACTGGAGTTTGTCGCAGCTTTTTTTGGTTGCCTCTATGCCGGGGTCACCGCCGTGCCAGCGTATCCACCCCGCCGCAATCGCAACATGGCGCGGATCGATTCGATCGCCAACGACGCCGAAGCCAAGATTGCACTCACCACGGTCGATGTCCTCGAACGTGTGCAAACAATGATCGGCGACACGCCCGCGCTGCAGCAAATTCGCTGGCGGGCCACCGACCAGTGGGAAGACGATTGGTCGAACAATTGGCGTCGCCCCGATGTCCACGGCGAGACCCTTGCTTTTCTCCAATACACTTCGGGGTCGACCGGCACTCCCAAGGGAGTGATGCTCACCCATGCGAATCTGATGCACAACTCGGCGATGATCGCCTACGCCTTTGAGCACACCCGCTCGGGTAGTGGTGTGTTTTGGCTCCCCCTGTATCACGACATGGGCCTGATCGGCGGGATCCTGCAACCCTTGTACATGGGCAAGTCCAACACGTTGCTTTCGCCCACGCACTTCCTGCAAAAACCCTTGCGATGGTTGCAGATCGTGTCGCAAACCGGGGCGACAATCTCAGGCGGGCCAAATTTCGCTTACGATCTGTGCGTTGACAAAATCACGGTCGAGCAGAAATCCACGCTCGACTTGAGCCGCTGGGCCTTGGCATTTAACGGTGCCGAACCTGTGCGGGCGGCCACTATCGAACGCTTCACGGCCGCGTTCGCCGAGTGCGGGTTCCGCCGCGAGGCATTCTATCCTTGTTATGGCCTGGCCGAGGCGACCCTGATCGTCACCGGGGGTTACAAGCAGTCTCCCCCAGAAATCCATGCCTTCGACATCTCCAAGCTGGAGGCGAACGAAGCCGTCGAAACAACCGCCGGGGCCGAGGGATCACGACTTCTGATCGGTTCGGGTGGCAATTTGCTCGACCAGCAGATTGTCATCGCCGATCCCGAGACCTTTGAAAATTTGGGCGACAAACGCGTTGGCGAAATCTGGGTCTCCGGACCGAGCGTGGCGGTCGGGTACTGGAAACGCGAAGCCCTCACCCGCGATATTTTTCAAGCCCACTTGCAGGACGGTCGCGGACCTTTCCTGCGGACTGGTGATCTGGGTTTTCTGCTCAATAAAGAATTGTATGTCACGGGTCGGCTCAAGGACCTGATCATCATCCGCGGCGTGAATCACTATCCCCAAGACATCGAGGATACCACCCAGGCTGCTCATCCCGATGTCGTACCCGGTGCCGGTGCGGCGATCGTTGTCGGCGAAGAAGGTTCCGAGCAGTTGGTTGTCGTCCAGGAAGTCGTCCGCCGCCGCGATCTGGAGTTCGCCGAGATTATCCAAGCCATCCGCAAGCGTGTCGCCCTGGTCCATGATTTGACCGTGTCGGCCGTGGTATTGATCAAAGTCAGCAGCATCCCTAAAACTTCCAGCGGCAAGATCCAACGCCATGCCTGCCGCGATGGTTTTTTGGCAGGTATCTTACCGGCTTTGGCAACCTGGTCCGCGGACTCAGGAGAAGTGGTGATCGCCCCCTCGCTGCGGCGACGTGAAAAAGTCGACGAGGCCGCCTGGGTCGAGGAAGGGGACGCGCTTCCTGCGGACGGAGACTCCGCCGCCGAATTCACCAACGGGACAGCCTTTCGCGAAGATCCGACTCGCCCCCAACAATCCAGTTCCAAGATACCCGTGGGCCAAACCGCGGAAATTGCGGAAATCGTGTACGCCAAGATTCGCCAGATTGGTCGCGAACGAGTCGGAACACTCCACTGGGATTCCAATATTCTCGAACTGGGTCTCGATTCGCTCGAACGAATGGAGATCGTGGCCTCTCTGGAAGAAGCCTTCGGCGGGCGGTTTCCCGAGCAAGTGCTTCCCGCCATGGAGACCTGTGGCGAAGTCGTCGAGGCGATCCAGCAATACATGGGTGGAGCCGCCAAGAAACGAGCGAGTCGCCCGGCTGGTTTCCAGGTCCCCGAAGAACATTTCAATTTCTCCCTATCCCCCGAATATCACCGCCTCCGCGAAAACTTGCGGATCGCCCAAGACACCGGCCTTCCGCTCCCTTTTTTCAACGTTCACGAAGGAATCACCAACGACCGAGCTCGGATCGGTGGCAAGGAGTATGTCAACTTTTGCAGCTACAACTACCTCGGCATGTCTGGCGATCCAGCCGTGGTCCAGGCCGTGCAAGATGCGGTCGCTAGATTCGGCACGAGCGTTTCGGCGAGTCGTCTCGTCTCCGGCGAAAAGCCCGTGCATCGCGAACTGGAAATGGAAATCGCGAAGTTTGTGGGGCAGGAGGATTCGATTTGCTTTGTCGGTGGCCACTCGACCAACGAAACGACCATCGGTCACTTGTTTGGCGCTGGCGACTTGATCCTGCACGATTCGCTCGATCACAACAGCATTATCCAAGGCGCGATCATGTCCGGCGCGCGGCGGCGTCCGTTCCCGCACAACGACTGGCAAGCTGCCGACGAGATCCTGAGCGAAATTCGCACGCTCT
>CALMBE010000043.1 GCA_937860165.1 uncultured Planctomycetaceae bacterium | reverse complement strand
TTTGCCCTGGTGGCCACCTCCCCCGCCCATGCCAAGTCCCGCGGCAAGGGACCTCAGTGCTGTTGCTCGGCCCCCGAGATGTGGGTCATCAACACCCGTCACTTGCCCCGCTGCTCGAATCTCGACCGTGCTTACGAGTGCATGACCTATCACCGCTACGATGCCTGTCGGGGCTGTTTTGTCAAGGAAACCCGAGAGTCCTTCTTGGCCCAGGAAGCCTCGATGCCGACTTTCTTTTATGTCCACGGCAACACTCTCAAGCACAAGGGTGCGATGAAGGGTTTCTGGGACGTGTATGAACACCTGCGATGCTGCCCGGGCAAGAAACGCCTCGTCTGCTGGTCGTGGCCTGCCCAGCGCGTGATCAAGATGAAGGGTTTGCGTTTCCGCGAGATGGTCCGCAAGAACCTGCTTCTTAAGTATGTCTATTCCGAATATCAGGGCTATTACATGGCCAAGTTGGTACAGCAGATGAGTCTCTCGCAACGTGTGACTCTAGGCGGCCACAGCTACGGTGGGATCACCAACTCGGTTGCTCTCCACTTACTTGCCGGTGGTTGTGTCCGCAATATGCGGCTCGCGGGTGGCGAACCGGTTGAGCGCCACAATCTGCGGGCCGCCTTGATTTCCGGTGCATTCGACCACGACATGCTCTATCCGGGCCACCGCTATGGTCTGGCGTTCGTAGCCGCGGAAAAGATATTCACAACCTTCAACTGCCACGATCGCACCCTCAAGAAATGGCCCAAGACCTCATGGCGTGGTTGCCAGGCGCTCGGCTATGTGGGAATGAGTGGCCGACGACTGGGTGCCAATCAGCACAAACTGTGCCAGTTGAACACCTACCCCGAGAATAAGACTTCGCACTACCTCAGCCCACACTTAGAGAACCCGCGCTTCTTGCGGATGCTGTGCTGCATCGCCTACGGTGGGACCTCGGCAGGCACGCCAACGGTGGCAGCCAAGAACAACATCGGCACGGAACTTGACAAGCTGGTGGCTGCCGTGGGTGTTGAAAAGGAAGTGGTCAACAAGCCAGTGACCCCGGCTAAGACCGCTTCTAAGATTGCAGTTGCCAAGTCGGCCCAGAAAAAATCTTCCGCCACCAAGCAAGCGGCTCGTTCAGGGAATCGAACGAGCCACCTCCGGAGCCGGAATGGGTTGCGTGGTGCCCGAGGGTAAGAAGTATCCGTGCTGGAGAAAACGAACCGTGTCCTGACGGACCTGATCGTTTCGGGGAAGCAACTGATGAACTCCCTTCACAAGGGCAAAATCAGCAGCACCCGCCAGCCGAGTGGTTTCGACTGACAGCAAACTATCATCGTCGCCAGGGATGGCATCGAGATAACCTTCGCCATCCCCCTGCCCTCCGGCTAAGATGCCGAATTCAAAACTGGGCGTCACGAGTCGCTGCTCCAATGTCTGCCAGCCTTTGCCTGGCGCGAGTTGTAGCAGCGGCTCGCCGGCGAATATCTGAGCAATTTTGCTCTCGGAAAAATTGTCGGCCAGCGAGGCCCCGTGATTCGGCGGGGCAATCATCACGAACCGCTTGTAGGTGATCTCGGGTAGCTCCGAAGCGGGAAGCGATTCCATATCAGAGAGCGCATGGCGGATGATGATGTTGCCCATGCTGTGAGCAACAAAGCTCACCGTCTCGACCCCCTTCAAATTGCGGATCACGCTGACCAGCGATTTCGCGTTCTCACCGATATCGGTAATCGTCGAGGGATAGCCGAAGTTGATGACGGAGAACTCCCCCTCAGTCTCGATGTATTCCGCCAAGCCATTCATCATCTGGCGACTCGCCCCCAGGCCATGCACCACGATGACCACCTCCTTAGGAAGTGGGGGCAACTGCTCGGACTGCTTGATTTTTTCAAACTCGGCCAGGCAGTTCTCGAAGGTGCCAAAAGTGTGCCGACGATCTTGGGGATCGATCAACCGATAGTGGCCGATGGTCGAGTGCTTTTGGATTCGCCAATTGTTGTAGATAAACTCATCGGACCAGATAAACCGCCCCCCCAAAGTTTGACTGCCGATGCCCAGCAGGGCAGGCTCCGCCTTGGCATGAATAGCCAACAGTGCCAAGACGAACAGACTCTCAAGTAACAGGGCGGCGAACCCATAGCTGCGGGGGCGTTTCATATTCAACTCCTTTTGTGGCGGCTCGGCGGGGGGCCAGAGGGGATTGGCGAGCCCGCCGCATTGTACTCCTTCAGGGCCAGTTGCCCAATTTGAAATACGCAGAAATTTCCCTACCGGTTCGGCCGGGAAAACCAAAAAGCCGCGACCGCTGGTCGCGCTTATCCCCCGCGGACCCGCAGGCTGCTAGCGGTTCGCCACCGCATCCAGGGCAAACTCGGCATTGGGGTCATGTTCGTAGAACAGGCTGGCAGTCTGCATGGCGATCACGTCGACGAATTGCCGCTCGAATTCCTGCACCGGCTTGTCGGCGGCGGGGATGCCACTGTTGCGGGGGAAAAGCACCTGTCCGACATTGCGACTCCAGACCTGCTTGCCATCGCGTTGGCTCATGTCGTAAACGGTGATGTGAACATTGGCATCGCCTTGATAAAGGGTTGTCCCTTTATAAAGATCGAAATGATCGAGCTCGACATACACGATTCGCGTGGCCTTGACCGAGCGCCCAAGGTCCTTGAAATTTTCCAAATCCTGCTCGTCGATCCAGTTATCCACTTCGCGGGGACTGACCACATCGATGTCTTCGACATGCTCCGCTAGCAGCTCGCTGATTCGCTTGCCGATATTGCGGGCCGCACCGGCGTGGCGGTATTCATTCGAAGCGGGAGGTCGGCACACGACGACCACGCGTTCGTTTTCGAGTTCCTCGCATTGGGCATCCACCACATTTCCCCCTTGCCAGAGGTAAATACCCGTAGCCAGCAGCGTGTGCAGGCAACCGGTGCTCGAGCCTAGCAACATCACCAGCAGCGCCCACTTCACGGCATGCAGCCGAACGAATAGAACGGGAAGCGAACGCATTGGCGATAGTTGGGGACGATCCATCGATTCATTCCTTATCCAGACGAGCTATATCCAAACGATCCATCTCGAGGCGAGAGATTCCCATCGGGAATCTATTTGCGATTACGGTGATCAGGGAAGCGCATTGCGCCGCAAACAATCCAGCAGCCCCACCAACAGAACCGCACCGGTGACCACCAACACAACTCGCCAGGTGGGCCGAGCGTACAACCAGCGGCCTAGCACGGCCGAAAGTATCAGCCAGGGAACGGCAACGATCGCCGCACCGCAGAAGATGGTCGCCGCCAAGTTGCATGCCATCGCGCGGGCAATCTCTCCGCGGAGGGCAAACGCCCAAGCGGTAGTTGCCCCGCAGGTGGGACACAAGCGACCAGTGATTCGATAAAACGTGCAAGGCGCGAGACCCAATTGTTCGTGTGTACCAAACCCTCGCGGGTCGGGTGGCAAGTTCCACGCAGTCACCAGCAGCAGCAATGCCCCCAATCCCAAACTGGCAACGAGAATTCGCCCACCAGGGGAAATCACCGGATTGTCCATGACGAGCTGCATCTCAATGCCACGATTTGCGGGACGAACAGTACCCGAACCCAACGGTTCCTTCAAGGCAGATCAAAGGGAGTGCTAGCAAGGGGGTGGGGAGAGTCGAGAGACGAGAGCCAAAAATGCTGATTTCGAGCCGCGCACGTCAGTAAGCGGAGCGTAGCAAGTGATGGGCAATCAGCCGCGATGCAATGCATCGCAGGTGGCAGGGGGTCCTATCCCCCCTGGTGTAATTCTCGCCGCTCGAAGCCTGAATAAAATCCAAGCTGCTCCACCGATTGTCGCGCCACTTTCGACTTATCCACTTCTATTCACTCTGAATTCATTCGTGCAATTCGTGTTTTTCGTGGTTCAATTCTTCCCGCTCCACTGACTGGCGTGCGGCTAAATGCTCCGCTTACTTACGTGCGGCTTATCGCTCCGCTTACTTACGTGCGCGGCTCGACACCTTCCACTATCCACGGTTATTTCTCCTCAATCTCCGCTTCCCTGACGCACACTCGTTCAACTGCCGTAGCTAGTCCGGTCTCGGGGTCGATATCGACGATGGTGCCGTTGAGGCGGTTGTCGCCGGTGGCGACTTCGAATTGCGTCGGGTGCGCGGTGAGTTGGGTTTCCATCACCCGGTCGGTACGGCGACCGAGGATGCTGTCGTGCGGGCCGGTCATGCCGACGTCGCATTGAAAAGCCGTGCCGCTGGGGAGAATACATTCATCGGCGGTAGGGACATGGGTGTGCGTCCCCAGCACTGCCGAGACGCGGCCATCGAGGTAACGGCCCATGAGTTGCGCTTCGCTGGTGGCTTCGACATGAAAATCGACGAACCGAATTTTCACATCGCTTGGCATGGTGGCCAGGATCCGATCGGCGGCGAGCCACGGGCTGTCGATCGGCTTCATGAAAAGCTGCCCCAAGAGACAACAGACTCCGACCAGCGTGCCGTCGCGGGCGGGCACCACGGTCCATTCGCGTCCATGGGCTTGCTGGGGCAGGTTGGCGGGGCGGACGATGTCGGTGGCCGAGTCGAGGGTTTCGTAAATCTCGCGTCGGCGAAAGACATGGTCGCCGAGTGTAATCGCGTCGATCCCTGCCTTCATCAGTTCTCGATAGATCTGGGGTGTGAGTCCCGAGCCCCCGGCGGCGTTTTCCGCATTGGCGATCACCACGTCCAGTTGATGACGAGCGATCAGCCCCGCCAAACCCCGAGTAATCATCTCGCGGCCCGGGCTTCCAACAACATCGCCAATGAAAAGGAGTCGCACGGATGAGGGGACAGGGGACAGGGGACAGGGGACAGGGG
>CALMBE010000042.1 GCA_937860165.1 uncultured Planctomycetaceae bacterium | reverse complement strand
TCCAGTGCCTTGGAATTCACTTACGACCTACGACTTACACCTTTATTTTCTCTGTGACCTCCGTGGCTCCGTGGTAAAATCAATTCCACCTTGCCTGAAGGGATAGATGTCGAAGTTTTTTTTGAATTGTTCTTTAGCCGTTCCCAATATGATCGAAATTAACCAACAGCTGCGCGTGGCCGATCTGGTGCCTCGGCTCTCGGAGTTCTGGGCTGCCTCGGCTCGATCTATCGAATCGATCGCAGCCAGTTGTCCACCCGGTTCGGGCTCCCCCGTTTTCACAATCGAAGGCCGCTACACGGCCAAGGGGTGGACCGAGTGGACCCAGGGCTTTCAATATGGCTCGGCGATTCTCCAGTTCGATGCCACCGGGGACGAGAAATTCTTGACCCTCGGCAGGGAGCGGACCCTCGAGGCGATGGCCCCCCATCTCACCCACATCGGCGTTCACGACCACGGGTTCAACAACGTCAGCACTTACGGCAATTTGTGGCGATTGATGAACGAGGGTCGAATTGCGGAAGACCCTTGGCAACGCAATTGTTACGAGTTGGCCCTCAAGGTCACCGGTGCCGTGCAAGCGGCCCGGTGGTCCCCCACGCGCGATGGGGGTGGTTACATTTATTCGTTCAACGGTCCGCAGTCGCTGTTTGTCGACACGATCCGTTCGTGTCGGGCCTTGGCGGTTTCGCATCAGTTGGGCCATGCCCTCATGGGCGAACGCGACGAAAAGTTTTCGCTTCTCGATCGGCTCGTGAAACATGCCAACTCGACGGCCCGCTATAATCTGTGGTATGGCGAAGGCCGCGATGCTTATGATCTTCGCGGTCGCACGGCCCATGAATCGCTCTTCAACACCAACAACGGCGACTACCGTTGCCCCTCGTCACAGCAAGGCTACTCGGCACTGAGCACTTGGACTCGCGGATTGGCCTGGGCCATGCTCGGATTTGCCGAGCAACTTGAATGGCTCGCCACGCGCGGTGATGACGAACTCGAAACCGTGGGGGGTCGCGCGGAGATCGAATCCCTGTTTCTGAGAGCGGCCGAGGCGACCTGCGATTTCTATTTGGACCAAACGCCGACCTGCGGGGTTCCCTATTGGGATACCGGTGCCCCAGGATTGGCCCATCTCGACGGCTACCTGGAGCGTCCGGCGAATCCGTTCAATGCATTCGAGCCGGTCGATAGCTCAGCGGCGGCAATCGCGGCGCAAGGTTTGTTGCGATTGGGGAATTATCTCGCCCTGCGCGACCGCCCCACGAGCCAGGAGTATCGCCAAGCAGCATGGACTATCGCCCAGACCTTGCTGAGCGATCTTTATCTCTCTCTGGATCCAAAGCACCAAGGCTTGTTGCTGCATAGTGTGTATCATCGCCCCAACGGTTGGGATTACATCCCACCGGGCCGAAAGGTTCCCTGCGGCGAGGCGTGCATGTGGGGCGACTACCACTTCCGCGAATTGGCACTCATGATTGAGCGCGAGGCGACAGGCAAACCGTATTACACCTTTTTTGGTCCCGTGTCTTAACGAGAACATCATGTCCACCTCAACGAAAAAAGTGGCGTTGGTCACCGGCGGCACACGGGGAATCGGCCTCGGCATCGCGCGGCAATTGGCGAGCGACGGTTTTAATTTGGCAGTGAATGGTCGGCGTGGGGAACAAGAGGTTGCGGCAGCGCTTGAGGAGTTGAAAACGCTGGGGACCGACGTGCTCTATTGCCAAGCCGATGTGGCTATTGCGAGCGGTCGAGCCGGGATGGTTGAGCAGATTCGCGCGAAGTTTGGCCGACTCGATGTACTGGTCAACAACGCCGGCGTGGCACCCGAGGTTCGGGCCGACCTGCTCGAAGCCACCGAGGAAAGCTTCGACCGACTCATGGGTATCAACCTCCGTGGCCCCTATTTTCTCACGCAGTTGGTTGCCCGCTGGATGGTGGAACAGCGTGCGGCCGATCCCAGTTTTTCTGGTTGCATCGTGAATGTCTCGTCGGTTTCCGCCACCGAGGCCTCGGTCAATCGCGGCGACTATTGCCTCAGTAAGGCCGGCGTGGCGATGGCCACCAAACTTTGGGCGGCCCGACTGGCGGAGTTTGGCATCCAAGTCTACGAGGTCCGCCCTGGCGTTATTCGCACCGACATGACCAGTTCCGTCACCGACAAATACGACAAACTCATCGCCGAGGGGCTCACAGTAGAACCCCGCTGGGGAAACCCTGAGGATGTAGGCAAGGCCGTCGGTGTGTTGGCCCGGGGTGAATTGTCCTACGCCACCGGCAATGTCATTCTCGTGGATGGTGGATTGACCCTACCAAGACTTTGAGTAGTTTTGGAAGTTGTTTTACAGGAGGACACAGAGGACACGGAGGAGTTTTTTCACTTCACGCTGCATGGGGTGAATTGGATAATCACGAATAACGAAATACCCAAGTACGAAGGAATGACGAATTGCAAATGACGAACCATCTCGATATCATTTCAGCGGAATGCAGAGATAGAACGCGGATGAACGCCGATCAGACCGATTTACACGGATGATTCCATTCATTTGTGCCGAAGTTCAGTTGTTGGGAACGAAAGAACTCTCTTACAAATTACTACCTTCCTATCAGCGAGAATCCGCTAAATCCGTGTTTATCCGCGTTCTATTCTTTCAATTGCGACCAATGGTTTACACCAAGATCAACTTCAGGCGGCTAAAGTGTTGCTTTTCTCCGAAAGTTAATCCTATGTCGTGGCGATCGCTCATTTGCCGAGGGATGGTCCTTACCGTGGTGGTTGCGGCTTGTAAAACCCTTCCCGCCGTGCAGATCGAAATCACTGCCGGGGAGCATGGCTACTCGGCTGGCACGACGGTCGTGTCCTCCGAAGTTCCGAGGGGCATCCCGGGCAATCAGGTCGCAATCGAGCTCCCGGCACCAGGCAATCGGCAAGTGATCGCTCAGCGCGATGTTTCGAGCACATCGCGGATGGTGTGGATCTTGGAAGCGCCCCTGGCGAAAGGGGAAACCCGGCGCTATGAGGTTTCGACCGCAGCTGTTTCTGCCGACTCGCCCGCTGTAGTGTGCGAAATGCAAGGTGCGGACTGCTCACTCTCAGTCCAGAAAAAACCAGTTCGTAGGGTGGGTAAGA
>CALMBE010000041.1 GCA_937860165.1 uncultured Planctomycetaceae bacterium | reverse complement strand
CGCTGGAAGCACCCAGTGCAATCGGGCGCTCGACGAAACCACCGGCGACGCTTACAGCGAATGGGCCCAATCCTGGACTGTGGGATATGGACTCTTGGATCGAGTGGGGGCCTATACGGAATGGTATGCTTTTTTTCCCCACAGTGCTGACACGGCTACAAATGAGCACTATTTTAATGGCGGATTTACTTTCCTAGTCAGTAACAACATCCTGTGGGATATCCGCGCGGGCCTGGGCCTGAACGACGCAGCCGATGACTACTTTGTGGGGACAGGGTTCTCGCTGCGATTTCTGTAATGGGAAAAGCTGAACCACTAAGGCTCGAAGGACACGAAGAATTCCAACTGATTAGTCGCGGATTTCCTAGTGCAATTCCGATCTCTTCGTGCTCTTGGTGACTTGGTGGTAAACTCCTTTGATCTAAATCAGCGACTTGACACGGGGAGAAAGTCCGTGATAAAGTGTAGCCAGTGCTACAATTCAGAAGGGAAATAATATGCCTCTCGCTAAAATCATTGTTCTTTCGGGCTTGCTTTGGGTATTTTCACTGCTCGGCTGCAACGCCAGCCACAGTGACACTCACACCCCGCCGGTCGCACAAGCTCGCACTTTCACTGGAAAGCTCCCGATCAAAATTGTGGCGACCACGGGGCAAGTTGCCGAGTTGGCTGCCCGCATTGGTGGCGAGCACGTTCGAGTTGAGGCGTTGATGGGTCCTGGGGTGGACCCCCACCTGTACCGGCCGATTGCTTCGGATGTCGAGAAACTCAACGAGGCGGATGCGATCTTTTACAATGGGTTGCATCTCGAGGGCCGGATGTCGGACCTGTTCGTGCGGATGGCGCGCAGTAAGGCAACCTTTGCGGTGACCGAGGGGCTCACGACCCGCGGCGATGCGCGGCTACGCGAACCTCCAGAATTTGCCGGGATGTACGATCCGCACGTCTGGCACGACGTGGCATTGTGGTCGGATTGCGTGAAAGACGTGACCGAGATGTTTGTTAAATTTGATCCGCCCCGCGCCGAAAGCTATCGAGCGAACGCGGCTGAGTATATCGCCGAGCTATCGGGCTTGGACAAATACTGTCGAGAAGAAATTGGGAAAATTCCTGCCGAGAACCGGGTCTTGGTAACTGCGCACGACGCCTTCGGTTATTTTGGGAAGGCCTATGGATTGGAAGTGTTTGGGCTCAAGGGAATCAGCACCGAAGATGAAATTGATCTGGCCCATCAGGAACAAATTCAAAAAATGTTGGTTGACCGAAAAATTCCAGCCGTCTTTGTCGAATCGGCAGTTGCTCCCCGAACGGTGCAGGCGCTGGTCCAGCCCTGCCGAGCGGCAGGGCATGAGTTGCGCGTCCCCGAGCAAGAGTTGTATGCTGATGCCTTGGGACTCGCCGGGAGTGAAGACAGCACCTACGCTGGAATGATTCGGCACAATGTGCGAGTGATCGTCGAAGCGTTGTCGCCGGAAAAATCACCTTGAACGCCCAGGGGTTGCAACCCCTCAGGGCCAATGACTTTTTCACAATGGCGGGTGCCATGGCCACGGCGGTACTCCGCTGTGGCCATGTTTTCTCGACTATTCACATGCCCACGCCGGAGTACCAGCGTGAGCATGGCACCCCAAAGTGAAAAAGTGATCGGCCCTGTGCAACCCCTGGGCGTTAGGGATTTGTGTTCTCGATTGAGTTATCATGAATATTCCAGCGTTTGAAGTCCATGACATGACCGTTGCCTACCACCGTCGACCGGTGTTGTGGGACATCGATCTAGCGATTCCCGCGGGCAAGCTGGTTGGGATCGTGGGACCCAATGGAGCCGGGAAAACCACGCTCATCAAGGCCGCTTTGGGGTTAGTTCCACTGGCCAGTGGGAAGGTGGAAATTCACGGTCGAAGTTACGAAGAACAACGGCACCTGATCGGCTATGTGCCGCAGCGTGAGTCGGTCGATTGGGACTTTCCGGTGACGGTCCGCGATGTGGTGTTGATGGGTACCTATGGCCGCTTGGGATGGTTTCGTCGTCCGGGGAAAGTGGAACGAGAAATTGCCGACCGTTGTTTGGATCAAGTCGCCATGTCGGCCTACGCCAAGCGGCAGATTCGCCAACTTTCTGGTGGTCAGCAGCAGCGGGTGTTCCTCGCCCGGGCCCTAGCGCAGGATGCCCAGCTTTATTTTCTCGATGAACCCTTTGCTGGGGTCGACGCCGCGACCGAGACCGCTATTTTTGACTTGCTCAATACCATGCGTTCCTCGGGCAAGACCGTGCTGGTAGTGCATCATGATTTGCAAACTGTGCGGGAATACTTCGACTATGTGATCCTGTTGAACATGCGGTTGGTCGCCTGTGGTCCGGTGGAGACTACATTTACAAACGACAATTTGCAGAAAACCTATGGTGGTCGCCTGACGATTCTCGATGAGGCTGCCGAAGCCATTCGCCGCAACAAGCCACTGCTATGATCAGCTTCTCAATCAGCGAAAAAGTGATGCTTGGCACGGCCCTGTTAGGAGGGATGGCAGGTGTCGTGGGGAGCTTTGCCGTGCTGCGGGGCAGGGCACTGGTAGGAGACATGTTGGCCCACGCAGCATTGCCTGGTGTTTGCCTGGCATTTCTGCTGACCGGCAATCGCAGCTTGTTGGGGCTCTCGCTGGGGGCACTCTGCAGTGGGTTGTTGGCTGTCGGGGCGGTGACGGTCATCGTCCGCTGGACTCGCACCAAAGAAGACGCCGCGATTGGGATCGTGTTGAGCACGTTCTTTGGACTCGGCGTCGTGCTACTCTCGGTAATTCAGAAACCATCGACCGCCGGGAACAAGGCGGGACTCAACACGTATCTGTTCGGCGAACCGGCGGCCATGCTTACGGGTGACGTGATCACGCTGGCCGTGGTCGCGGTGATAGTGTTATCGCTCGTGGCGTTGTGTTACAAGGAGTTGGAAATCGTCGCTTTCGACACCGATTTTGCCCGATCGCAGGGTTGGCCCACGCTGTGGATCGACTTGGCGATGATGGCTGCGCTAGCCGTGGTCACCGTTGTTGGTCTGCCCATCGTGGGTGTGATTCTGATGGCCGCGATGCTCATCCTGCCGGCCGCGAGTGCCCGCTGCTGGACCCAACGGCTCCCGGTGATGTTGGTGGTGAGTTGTGTCCTGGGGGCGATAGCGGGTGCCCTGGGAACTCGGCTCAGCCGTGGCTACCCGGCGGGAGCGGTCATCGTGCTCACGGCTGCGGTATTGTTTGCCGTGTCGCTGTTGTTCGCTCCGAAGCGGGGAGTGGTGGCCCGAGTTTATGCCGAGTTTCAACTCCGTCGTCGCATGGCCGACGAACACTTGCTGCGCACGATGTTTGAACTCAACGAACCGCATCTCCCCGCCACACCTCCGATCACGGTGCAGCAACTCAAGGACCGGCGCTACTTTCGTGGATTGGATCGGCTACTGGCCCGCGCGCGTGAAGAGGAATTGATCGAGTACTCGGGGGATTCACTCCAATTGACGGCATTGGGATTGCGGCGTGGCGCACAGATCACCAAGGCCCACCGCTTGTGGGAGCTATATCTCATGCAACACGCGGATATTGCCAGCGACCATGTTGATCGCGATGCCGACGACGTCGAGCATTTGCTCCCGGAGAGTTTGGTCGCCCAGTTGGAACAAGAACTGGCAACCGAGGGTCGGCTCCCCTCGATTGCCGCCAAAGTGCCTGATTCACCGCATGATTTGGGGGGAGGATGAAGGGAGGAGGGGGTAGGGAGTTGGAGAATAGTGAATAGAGATTTGACAAGCCACAGTCCCATAGTCCCCTATCGCTGCTCCCCCGACTGACGTCGGGGGCTCGTGAATACTAACCACTAACCACTAACCACTACCTATGAACCTCACGCTTCAAACCGCTGTTTTTCCGCTGTTGGCTGCCATTGGTGAGCCTTCGGTGGGGACTTGGATTGTGCTGACCGGGGCGGCGGTAAACGTGGCGTGTGCGTTGGTGGGATGTTTTCTGATTCTCCGCAAAATGAGCATGATGGGCGATGCTTTGTCCCATGCCGTCCTTCCCGGGTTGGTTGTGGCGTTTGTGCTCACAGGCTCGCGGAGCATCGTGCCGATGTTCGTCGGTGCCGTGGTGGTGGGACTGCTGACCACCTTTTTGACGCAAACCCTCCATCAATATGCCCGAGTACCCAGCGACGCGAGCATGGGAATTGTGTTCACGGCTATGTTCGCCCTGGGCGTAGTCTTGGTAAAGAAATTCACGGGGGGGCTTCATTTCGATATCGGCTGCGTGTACGAAGGGGCCCTAGAATTGGTCCCGTTTGCCGATCGCGTGTGGGGGCTGCCCCGACCCTTGCTGAGCACGCTCGTGGTGCTGGTGGTCAACCTGTTCACGCTTGCAATGTTTTGGAAGGAATTCAAACTAAGTTCCTTCGATGCCGCCCTCGCCACCACCATGGCGGCGGAGCCCGGCGACCTCCTCCTCCTGGTCGCGGACGACTGGATGACCGCCTGCGAGGTGCTCGGCCCCCTGCAGCACGCGGGCGAGGATGAACCACGGGCGGGCCTCGCCGCCTCG
>CALMBE010000040.1 GCA_937860165.1 uncultured Planctomycetaceae bacterium | reverse complement strand
AGGTCGCCGCGCAGGTGCGACTACAACAGCGAATTTCAAAGTCCATCAGCATGAGCGCGTAGTTTCCCTACACCGTGTTGGAATGGGACGTGAATGGTAGAAAAACGACAGTGGAGGGGCAAGGCGTGAATAAATGGATAAAAATGGCCCAAAAAATGATAGCTACCAAATCGGTAGCAATATGCTCCCATGGTGATATGAGCCAACCGGTTAAATTGTCTGATGCTTTAGTACTTGAAGCCCGCCTCACGAGCGAACTTGCAGAGCGCTCAATTGCTGGCCAAATTGAGTTTTGGGCTCGCTTAGGAAAAGCTGTTGAGCCATTGCTGAGCGGTGATCGGGTGCTCGCACTTCGCAAAAGCGGCGACATCTTGCGACTCTCGGAACTCATCGCATTCGTCAATTATCCTTCTGGTCGCCAGCGCGTTGCCGACTATCTGGCGAAACAACCATTCCCGCATTATGAACCGTCGTCCGAGCAACCCGGTTTCCTAGTTCGTATCGAAGAAGACGGTCGACGTACCATTGGCAGATTCGTTAATCGCGAGTTTCAGCCCGAGATATCAAGAATTCAGCATGCCAAGAAAAACAAGCGATCATGAGCAATGAGTGGCCGTGGCTGACTGAAAGGTTGCTGTGGTTGGATGTGCGCCCGCGAGTGGTTGCGATAGCGGGCCCCAATGGAGCTGGCAAAACTACTTTTTATCACGCGCACATTGCTCCCGCTGGATTGCGACTCGTCAATGCCGACATCTTAGCGCATGATTTGGCGATTGACCCTTACGCTGCCGCTCAAGTGGCGGCCAGCTTGCGAAAAGAACTAATAAGGCAAGGCGAAAGTTTCGCCTTTGAGACGGTCTTCTCAGATCCCGTGGGAGACAAACTCGGCTTTCTGCAAAGGGCAACTGAGAGCGGCTACAACGTCGTCCTCTGCTTTATTGGATTAGCGTCCCCTGAATTATCGCTCGAAAGAGTGGCAATGCGCGTTTCTCAAGGCGGCCATGATGTACCAGATGAAAAAATCATGAGTCGCTTTCCCCGCATTTTGATAAATTTGAAATCAGCAATTCAACTTTTGCCGCATGTACTTATTTTTGACAACAGCGACCTACTGCAACCCTATCGATGGGTTGCAGAATTCGAAAATGGACAAGCCAGTCTTATCGGCATACCGCGTCCTGATTGGTTTGAGTGATTTTGCTCTTAGGATTCCAATCACTCAGCTCGGAAAAACCGCGATTCGCTCCCGCCGGGGCCGATGGCAAATTTGACCTTCCGGGCGCAGCGCGGGCAGTGCCCCACATAGGCGGTCCGCTCGCGGTTGGAGTAAATTCTGGCATAGACTTCGCAACAGGCGAAATGGACACCCAGAAAACCCTTATTTCTTTCCTCGGATGGCCCGTTTCCCGTAGGAGTTTCAGAGCTCAAATCGAGGTAGTTTCCTTTGTCTTTCATAGAAATAAGCTTGTTTGAGGCTCCCCAGACCGAACCTTGACGCACTTTAGGGACTCCGTTACACTGAGTCCCTAAGTCGACTTAGTTAAAAATACTCTAAGAAATGCGGTTCGACCAACCGAAGTTTATAGAATCATGATTGTTTTGTCGCTACTAAGCCTGTTACTACTATCGCTCGGCCAGAGCAGGGCTTAGGGTTCGTACAAGACATCACTACGAAAAAGTCATCGAAACCCTGAGGCCCACCGGCTTCAGGGTTTTTTTGTTGGAAATTTCTCCAAAAAACCGGCGATGCGTTGCATCGCGGCTAACCACTAACCACTAACCACTTCAATCCCATGTCCACTCCAGTACCTCGTCGGATCACCATCTTCGACACCACGTTACGCGATGGCGAACAATCTCCAGGTTGCAGTATGAACCTCAACGAAAAACTTGAGGTTGCCCAAGCGCTTGCGGATCTGGGGGTCGATGTCATCGAAGCTGGTTTTCCGATCACATCCGTTGGAGATTTCGAGTCGGTTCGACAAATAGCTAATACCGTTTCCGGTGCCACCATCTGTGGCTTAGCTCGCTGCCACGAACGCGATATCGACCGGGCTGCCGAGGCCCTCCGAGGGGGGCAGAACACACGCATTCATGTCTTCTTGGCCACCAGCGCAATCCACCGCGAATTCAAATTGCGCATGGACAAGGATGAAATCATCCGCCGGGCGATCGAGGGAGTAAAACGGGCCCGGGGTTATTGCGATAACATAGAATTCTCCCCCGAAGACGCTGCCCGTACTGAAATCGATTTCTTGTGCCAAGTGGTCGAAGCGGCTATCGCAGCGGGGGCTACGACCGTCAACATTCCCGACACGGTTGGTTATGCCACGCCCGCCCACTTTGCGGGAGTAATCAAGTCGCTCATGAACCGTGTGCCGAATATCGACCAAGCCGTGATCAGCGTGCATTGCCACAATGATTTGGGGCTTGCCGTGGCCAATAGTTTGGCAGCCGTCGAGAACGGGGCGGGCCAGATCGAGTGTACGATCAACGGCCTCGGCGAACGCGCGGGAAATTGTTCCCTCGAAGAAGTGGTGATGGCCTTGCGAACTCGCAGCGACTATTACCAACTCGCCACTGGAATCAATACCCCACGGTTGGTCCCCACGAGTCGCTTGGTTTCCAACATAACGGGGATGTTGGTCCAGCGGAACAAGGCCATCGTCGGTCGCAATGCCTTCGCCCACGAAGCGGGAATTCACCAAGATGGCATGCTCAAGGAACCGACTACCTACGAAATCATGCGCCCCGAGGATGTCGGGTTCAGCAAAACTGATTTAGTGCTCGGCAAACATAGCGGCCGGGCAGCGCTTGCCGATCGCTGCCGGGCTTTGGGTTATCATCTCACCGAAGAACAA
>CALMBE010000039.1 GCA_937860165.1 uncultured Planctomycetaceae bacterium | reverse complement strand
CGTGGGCCGGGGACCAGGTTCCGGGCAAGGCAAAACTGCCGGCCGGGGATACAACGGGCAAGGTTCCCGCAGCGGTGTTTCCAAGCTTTCAATCTTTGTCGGGGGGATGACCCCACTCGTGCGACGCATCCCCAAGCGGGGCTTCCACAACCGATTTGGCCAGGAAATTGCCGTGGTCAATATCGGGCAGATCGACAAGGCTTTCTCTGCCGGTGAAGAAGTGACACTCGAAGCCCTGGCGACAAAGAATCTTGCCAAGGGACGCTTCGACCTGCTCAAGGTTTTAGGCGATGGCGAGTTGACCAAAAAGCTCAAGATCAATGCCCATCAGTTTAGTAAGTCGGCCGCTGAAAAGATCGAAAAGGCCGGTTGCCAAATGATCGTCATCCCCGGAAAAATTCCGGTCGCAGTCAAGCAGCGTGCGAGCCGGGCTAAGAAAAAAGCCCTCACGCAATAAGGCACTTTCCGCAGGTCAAGTTACCCGCTCGACAGTCCGTCAGTTTCCAGAATCAACCCCTCCCAAAAACGTGCGACACATTGCAAGTTAGGATCGAGCCATGTGGGAAAAATTTCGCGTCGTTTGGCAGATTCCCGAATTGCGGCAGAAAATTCTGCTCACGCTGGGGCTGTTGGCGATCTACCGCTTGGGTTTCCAAATCCCGCTGCCGATTGTCGACCCCGCCAAAGTCCAGGCCGCTGTCGCGGGGGGGCAAGCGGGTGGTGTGGCCGACATGCTCCAACAGGTGGCTGTTTTCTCTGCTAGCCAGCTTAACCAGGTGACCATCTTCGGCCTGGGAATCATGCCGTATATTTCGGCTTCGATCATCTTTCAGTTGTTGGGGAGTGTTTATCCCCCGCTGGAAGCCCTCCAAAAAGAAGGGGAAGCCGGTCGCAAGAAAATCAATGAATACACCCGCTATGCGACGGTGTTCATTTGCATGATCCAAAGCTGGGTCTATGTGAACGCTTATATCGTGCCCCAGCAATTGGTGGATGCCGCCTATTTGGATCCCGATACGGGAGTGCTGGCATTTAGCTGGAAAGTGGTCGCGGTACTTACGATGACGGCTGGCACGGTGTTTCTGATGTGGATCGGCGAGCAAATCGACGAGTTTGGCATCGGCAATGGGATCAGCTTGCTGATTATGGCTGGCATCTTGGCCGCCATGCCTGGAGCTGGTTATGAGTTGATCAAGCAAGCATCCCTGGAACTTGGGGGGGGTGCCGGTGGTAAGTTGGGCATCGAGCAACTGTTGATGCTGGCCGTGATGTTTGTGGCGGTGGTCGTGGGAGTGGTTTACATCACGCTCGGCCAACGGCGAATTCCCATGCAAAGCGCTAAACATGTCCGTGGTCGTCGGGTCTACGGCGGAACCCGCCAGTATCTGCCGCTCAAGGTGAACCAGTCGGGCGTCATGCCGATCATTTTTGCCAGCAGTCTCCTGATGTTGCCCGCTCTGATTTTTACACAGCTCAATAATATCCCTTGGAAGATTGACGGTTTTTGGGATCGGTTCTTTAGCGCCGCCAGCGATGCCTTCTCGCGTGAATCGCTGACGTATGTGCTGTGCTACGTCGCGATGATCTATTTCTTCTGCTATTTTTGGACGGCTATCACGTTCAATCCAAAAGATGTCTCTGACAATCTGAAAAACTACGGTTCCTTTATTCCCGGATATCGCCCTGGCAAGCGGACCGCCGATTACTTGGAAAAAGTGATGTACCGGATCACCTATGTCGGGGCAGGGTTCCTGGCGTTGGTGGCGATTATTCCCACAGTGATTTCGAGTTCGATGGGGGTCCCCTATCGACTCGCAAGTTTTTACGGCGGCACGGGGTTGTTGATCGCCGTTAGTGTGGCCTTCGATTTGGTGCAAAAAATCGATAGCCATTTGGTGATGAGAAACTATTCAGGCCTGTTGGAGAAATCGTAGGAAGCTCTCGATTGCCTGGTTACTTCGACTCTCGAATCGAATCGAGGGTGAGGCTGAACACGAAATGCGGATTGTCTTGATTGGGCCGCCAGGCGCTGGAAAAGGCACACAGTCGGTGCGCCTGTCTGAGTCCCTACACGTTCCGAGATTGTCGACCGGCGATATCTTACGAGAAGCTATCGCTCTGCGGAGCGAGGTTGGACAGACCGCCCAGAAGTTCATTGAACAGGGACAATTGGTTCCCGACCAGTTGGTTAACCGCGTCGTCTTCGAAAGGCTACAAAGTTCTGACTGTGAGTCGGGCTGCATTCTCGACGGCTATCCCCGCACGGTCCCACAGGCCCAATCCCTCGACAATTGGTTTGCCGAGCACCAAGCACCCCTCGATTGTGCCCTGGAAATCTTCGTTCCCGAGGAAGAATTGCTTCGTCGACTCGCGGGAAGAGGCCGCCAAGATGATAGCCGCGAGGTGGTCGCGGAGCGGCTCCATTTGTTCGAGGATCGCACTCGGCCACTCCTGGACCACTATAGTCAGCACGCGATTTTGCGTAGAATCGACGGAACCGGCGATCCGGCCGATGTATTCAAGAGAATTCTCGCGGTGGTCCGATCTGCTAAGCCTTAGCCTGCTGGATTGAGAGTTCGGCCCCACCGCTAGCAAAGCGGTCCAAGATTTTATTGATGCCCCCATGATTCACTTAAAGTCTCCCAGAGAAATCGCGTTAATGCGGCAGTCCGGACTGGCCGTTTGGAAAGCGCATCAGATTGCTGGGTCCATGATTAAGCCGGGGGCCACGACGGCCGAGATCGATCGGGCCATCGAGCGCCACTTCGACGCCTTGGGAGCGGTTCCGCTCTTCAGGAACTATCCCAATTCAGCCAAGAAAAAGCCCCCCTTTCCGGCCGTCACCTGCATGTCGGTCAACGAAGCGGTCGTGCATGGCATTCCCAACGATCGCCCGCTCCAGGAGGGGGACATCGTCAGCATTGACACCGGGTGCCGGCTCAACGGTTGGTGTGGCGATGCGGCATTCACTTATCCAGTTGGCCGGGTGAGCAGTGAGGTTCAGCGACTCTTAGATGCCACCCAGGGTGTCCTCGACCTGGCAATCGAGCTGTTATATGTGAAAAGCCACTGGAGCCACATCGCCGAGCAGATGGCACAGTTTATCTCAGATCATGGTTTTAGTTCGGTTGAAAACTTCGTGGGACACGGCATTGGCCGTGAAATGCACGAGGACCCCCAAGTCCCCAATTATTCCAGCCGGTCCTTGCGGGGGAGTGCCGACTTTCGCATCCAGCCCGGGCTGGTGATCGCTGTCGAACCGATGGTGAATATGGGGACCAAAAAAGTAAAAATCTTGCGAGATCACTGGACCCAAGTCACGACCGACGGGAAACTGAGCGCCCATTTCGAGCATACGATCGCCATTACTGCCGATGGGCCAACCTTATTGACGGTCGCCCCGCAGGAGTCGGAGGTCGTCGAATTTGCCGTTTAAGGCGATTCCCGCGAAGTGCCAAGGTCGCTTTCCGGAAAACTGGGGCAAAAAGCGCGAAATCGGTGACCGGGCAGGCCTTGAACTCCCAGCCCCTAAAGCCCTATACTCGCATGTTTCCCGAATAGCCGTCGACCGCAATGGGAACCCCCCGATGAAAGTCCGAGCCAGCGTTAAGTGTATTTGCGATAAATGTAAAGTCGTGCGCCGCCGGGGCGTGGTGTACGTTGTTTGCGCCAACCCGCGCCACAAGCAGCGGCAGGGTTAGTGCTTGCAGCGGCAGGGTTAGTGCTTGCAGCGGCGGGGTTAGTGGTTGCAGCGGCAGGGTTAGTGGTTGTGCAGCAGTGCAGTTATTTTCTGCGCTGTCCCTGAATGAAGATTTTAATTCGATTCATGTTTGTTTGAGTAACCGTGGAGTGAAATTCAGATGCCCCGTTTACAAGGTGTCGATATCCCGACCGATCGCCCAACGGTGATCTCACTGACCTATCTTTATGGAGTGGGTCCGAAAATCGCGCGAGAACTTTGTATCAAGGCGGGGGTCGATCCTCATGCCCGTGCTCGAGATTTGGGCGAAGACGAAGTTGCCCGACTCGCGGCTCTGCTCGACAAAGACTATGTCGTCGAAGGCCAGTTGCGTCGACAAGTCAGCCAGAACATTTCCCGACTGCGGGACATTGCCTGCTACCGGGGCATGCGTCATCGGCGCGGCCTGCCGGTTCGTGGTCAACGAACCAAGACCAATGCTCGCACTCGCAAGGGTCCGAAAAAGACCGTTGCCGGCAAGAAGGGCGTGAAGGATCTGCGGTAGCGAGTGGTGTGATTTGAATTGCGATATTCAAGTTGTGGTCCACAGTGCGTGGACGTAACTTATTAGAAATTTCCTCTTTTGCTGGGAGTGCGGCTTACAGTGGCCAAGCAAGTAAAACAAACCAAAGTTAAGAAGAAAACGATTCGTCGCAACGTGAGCGTGGGAATTGCCCACATCAAGTCGACGTTCAATAACACGACCGTCACCATCACCGACACCAAGGGAGACACCCTCTGTTGGGCCAGTGCCGGTACGAGTGGCTTCAAGGGAAGTCGCAAGAGCACCCCCTTTGCTGGTCAAAGCGCCGCTCAGCAGGCAGCCGAAAAGGCCAAGAAATTTGGTGTCAAGGATGTCGAAGTGCGAGTCAAGGGCCCCGGGAGTGGTCGCGAAAGCGCGATCACGGCCTTGGAGTCTGCGGGGCTTAAAGTGAAATCGATCGAAGACGTCACACCCTTGCCCCACAATGGCTGTCGTCCTCGCAAGAAGCGCCGCGTGTAGTTCGGTTGTTGTACCGAAATGCTTCGTTTCCCAGATACATTGAATCAGTGAGTTAGAAATAGAAAAATACGATGGCAAGATATACCGGACCAGTTTGTCGTTTGTGTCGTCGCGACGGCATGAAATTATTTCTCAAGGGAACGCGCTGCGATACTCCCAAGTGTGGCATCGAGCGGCGTGACACTCCCCCGGGCCAGCAGCAAAACCGACGCGGGAAATTGACCGACTACGGGGTCCATTTGCGCGAAAAGCAAAAGGTCAAGCATTACTATGGCGTCTTAGAGCGCCAGTTTCGCACTTATTTTGCTAAAGCCGAACACAGCAAGGGCAACACCGGCGATGCCCTGATGGCCTTCCTCGAACGTCGCCTGGACAACATCGTGCATCGCATGGGTTTTGCCCCCAGCCGGAGTGCTGCCCGCCAAATAGTGAATCATGGTCATGTGACTATCAACGGACGACGCTGCGATATTCCTAGCTACATGGTGAACGTGGGCGATGTGATCCGGGTGAAGAATCGCAGCAAGAGTCTCGACTTGGTCCGCGGGAACTTGGCGGAGCATTTCCGGGACGTACCCGATTTTCTTTCGGTTGCGGGCGGAGACATTCCCGAGGGAGTTGTGAGCCGGTTGCCGAGTTCCGAAGACGTTTCCTTGCCCGTACAAACCCAGTTGATTGTCGAATTGTGCTCGCGTTAAGCACTGTTCGCAAGCGCGATCCGCTCGCATTCCTAATCCAATCGTCGTGAGAAGATCGCTAGCACAAATTCGCTCAAACCACGACTGGAAAAATGGCACCCGTTATTTAAGGTCCCATTGAGTTTAGATTCCTGAGTCTCCTACTTCATAGGGTGGAGGTATCCGATGCATATCCGTTGGCGTGGACTTGAATTGCCCAGCAAGGTCACTTGCGAAGCTGAATCGCTGTCTTCTACTTATGGCAAATTTATCGCCGAGCCGTTCGAGCGCGGTTTTGGTACCACCGTGGGCAACGGCCTGCGGCGCGTGTTGCTCTCCAGCCTCGAGGGGAGTGCCGTCACTCAGATCAAGGTCCACAACGCACAGCACGAGTTCACCACGATCCCCGGCGTCTTGGAAGACGTTACCGACATCGTGTTGAACATCAAAGCCTTGGTAGTTAAGAATCACAGCGATTCGACCAAAGTCTTGCGCGTCGAACGCAACACGGCTGGCCCAGTAACCGCCGCCGATATTGAAACCGATGAATCGGTCGAAGTAATTAACAAGGATTTGTTGATCGCGAATCTCACCAGCGATGTTCCCTTCGTCGTTGAAATGGTCGTGGAGAATGGTCGTGGCTATGTGCCCGCCACGGAACATGGTGCCAATATCCAAGAGATCGGCATCATTCCCCTGGACGCCATTTTCAGCCCCGTGACCCGTGTGCGTTACTCGATCGAGGAAACCCGCGTCGGTCAAAAGACCAACTACGATAAGCTGATCCTCGAAGTCCAGACCGACGGTTCGTTGAACCCGGAAATGGCGATGATCGAAGCTGCCAAGATCCTCCGCAAGCACCTGACTCCCTTTGTGCAGTACACCGAGTTGGGTCCGCAGGTTCACTCCCCTTCGCGGGGCGGCAGCCATTCCTTGGGAATGGATTCCATCTTGGAATCCAAGCTCGGGATGAGCATTTCGGAATTGAATCTCTCGGTCCGAGCCAGCAACTGTCTCGAAGCCGAGCACATTATGTTTGTGCGCGACTTGGTCACTCGGTCGGAAGACCAGTTATTGGAAGTCCGCAATTTCGGTGAAACCACTTTGGCCGAGGTTCGCCAAAAGTTACGCGATTTGGGTTTGCATCTGGGAATGCGGATCCCCGTGCATGCGGGCGCGTAACCCACAAGTGTTCGTAATCGCAGGGGTTGGTGCCCCGAGCTTGAATTTTTTGAAATTAGAAGTCTGATCTAAGATTTAAGGCAGTCCAGCCATGAGACATCGTAACAAAGGCCGAAAGCTCGGCCGCAATCCCAAACACCAACGAGCCCTTTTGCGGAGCCTAGCCTCGGCCTTGCTCCTCACGGAACGGGATGCGGAATTCGACGAAAACAAGCCCAAGGTCAAGGGTCGGATTATCACCACCATTTCCAAGGCGAAGGAAGTGCGGCCCTTGATCGAGAAGTGCATCACGATTGCACGGCGTTCGCTCGGCGCTCAAGCAGAGGCCGCGGGGTTGGGCACGACTGCCGAGCGGGGCACCCAAGAGTGGAAAGCGTGGCGAACCAGCGATCGCTGGAATGCCTGGGCTCAGGCCATCTCCCCCGCCGTGGCCGCGCGTCGACGCTGCATCCAATTACTGGGTGACAAGCAGGCCGTCGGAATCCTGTTCAGCGAAATTGCTCCGCGATTTGCCAACCGTCCCGGTGGGTACACCCGCATCGTGCGTTTGGCACAGCCCCGTCTGGGCGATGCTGGTGTCCAAGCCATCTTGGAGTTTGTCGGCGTCCGCGACCGCGTAGTCCAACGCAGCCAGAAACCAGCTTTCGAAGATACCAGCGATGCCCCGACCGAAGCGGCCGCTGCCGAAGCTTAATCACGGACTCACGAATGTGACGTTCGCATTCGATTAAGCTGGTAGGCCGGAACAAGCTGGTAGGCCGGAACAAGGTACTCCGCAGTTCCGGCAGCACTGGCGGGTCATGCCGGAACTGCGGAGTACCTCGTTCCGGCCTACGACCTACGAATTCTCCAACCACCAGCCACTCTTCCCCTTCCGTTTGGATCGGCAAGTGCCATGGAACCAACAGGCCGAAGCTTCAACTTCACCTCGGCCATGGCTCAATTGTGTAGCGATATCTCGCAACGCTCGCCCGAATTCAATCACATTCGTGTCGAACGAATTGCCTTCAATCTCTGCCAGACTCGCCGCGCAGTTTCCCATGGGTTGTACGCCTCGCTGATGCCGCTGCGGTTCGAGGGAGGTGCGACGCATACGACCTCGCGCGGAATCACCTGGGCTGCCCCCCGGTTAGTAGACCCCGCGGGGCACGAGTGTTTCTATATGCTAAGTTTCTATCTTCCCCGCTTCCAGAATGTCTCGCTGGAAGAAAAGCTCTCGATCGTGTTCCACGAACTGTGGCATATTCATCCCGAGTTCAATGGCGATGTGCGTCGGCACACCGGGCGGTGCTATGCCCATGGCAGCTCGCGAAAAAAGTATGATTCCCAGATGAACCAATTGGCACAGGACTGGCTCGCGCGGAATCCCCCGAGCCACGTTTATGAATTCCTGGCCCATGACTTCGCGGAGCTCATCTCGGAACATGGCAAGGTCTTCGGCAGCCGCTGGAAAGTACCCAAACTTGTGCGGATGTGAGGAATGAAAACCATTGTCTGGACCTTACACGGGCTAGTTGCAATCGCAATTGTGCTATACTGGCTATCGGGTTAGATATTGTGAGCGAATTGGAGATCATGTCATGCCTTCATGCTTGACCGAAAAGCGAGAATCGATTCTTCGCATCGCCGAGAATTACGGTGCCAGCAATGTTCGCGTCTTCGGTTCGACGGCTCGCGGTACGGAGTCGGCGGATAGTGATATCGACATCCTTGTGGCTTTGGCGTCGGACCGTTCCTTGCTGGACCAGGTGGGGCTTAAACAAGACTTGGAATTGCTTTTAGGTCGAAGCGTGGATGTAGTGGTAGAAGGTGGAATCAGCCCCTATCTGGAGCAACAAATTCTCTCCGAAGCCGTTCCGCTGTGAAAGAAGACCGCATCTATCTGGCGCATATTCGTGATGCCATCGAGCGTATCGATAGGTTTACGACCAGCGGTCGCGATCAATTCATGGGCGAGCCGATGGTGCAGGATGCAGTGATTCGCAATCTCGAAGTCATTGGCGAGGCGGTCAAGGGATTGTCAGCAGAACTCCGTGATATGAATGCGGATATTCCTTGGCAACGGATTGCGGGCATGAGAGACGTGCTGATCCATCACTATTTTGGTGTTAAACTGGAGACTGTGTGGCAAGTCATTGTCGAGCATCTCCCAGGCCTGAAGATGCGGGTCAATGAGCTTCTCGACGAGTGATACTTTGGCGGGCTGTCTCCAAAAGGTGTGCTAGCAAGGGGACAGGATGCTGGGGGCGGGGAGGACAGGGGAGTGCTTGAATCCCGCCATCAAACTAACACCGTCATCCCCGCGCAGAGCTTGCCCCTCGCGCAGGCAGGGGCGGGGATCCAGTTCGCACCGTCCCCCGTTTCCCGATTCCCCCATATCACGTTGACACTTCCGACCGTGAATCGTAAAGTTCCTGCCGTATTTTCTCGAAGCAGCTCTGGACTGCTTCGCTTCCTCGCCACGCGTTGCCGAACATGTCGAAATCAATCCCAACACGATCTCGGTACGCTCTGGGAATGCTTATCGGCTGGGTAGTTGCGACCGCTGGTTGCGGTGTCGCGCTTTCCACGGCAACCCTCTCGACTCCGCAATCCATCTTGCAGGCGGTCAAATCGAGACCCGATCGCACCACACTCGAAATTTTTCAGGTGCGTGTCCCCGAGGACGACGCCCAGTTCGACGAAGATCTGTGGCAAGCGGTCGACGAACAGCGGCTCGATCTGGCACTCCGCAACCGCCTGGTGAGCAATGGCATCCGCGTGGGGATCATCAGCGGTGCGCTGCCCGACTCCCTGGCCCGGTCGATGAATCTCCAAAGCGAGATGCCTGAGGACTCCAATACCCGCCTTGTCGATGAACAACTTGCCGCCCCGCGTGTCACGCGCCGCGTCTTGCAACTCAAGCACCGCGAACCTGCGGCGATCAAAGTCACCGAACCCCAATCGTTGGTGAATGTCTTCGTGAACTCGGAAAATGGAGTCCAAGGTCGCAGCTACTCCGAGGTCGAAGGTGTGTATGCGATGCAAGTGGAATCGGTTCCGGGACAAAAAATCGCAGTCGAGTTGGTTCCCGAGTTGCATTTCGGTGAGATGAAGAATCGCTATGCCGGGAGCGACCAGGGAATCTTCGTCGTAACCCCCTCGCGGGAACGACAAGTCTTCGACCAGCTCAAGTCCGAAATCGAGCTCTCCGCCGGCGAGTTGCTGGTGCTCTCCGGCATTCCCGATACTCGGGGCAGCCTGGGAGACGCCCTCCACGGTTCGCAATTGCCGGGTTCGCACGATCAGAAACTGATCCTGATTCGGTTGCTGGAAATCCCCCCCAGCGAAATCCTAGCCGACGCGGCCCCGTGAGTTCATTAGCCTGACGGGAGCGCCCTCACCCCGTCATCCCCGCGCAGGCGGGGATCCAGTCTTTTCAAGTGTGTTTCACGAAGGGTTGACTTTGGTGACAAGGGCACTAGATTCCCGCCTGCGCGGGAATGACGAAGGTCCGCGGGTCTGACGGAGGTATCTCATGCATTTTCAAGCCGAAAAATGAGGGTGCCATGGCCACAGCGGTACTCCGCT
>CALMBE010000038.1 GCA_937860165.1 uncultured Planctomycetaceae bacterium | reverse complement strand
GGGCGTGGATTACCCGGTTGTGGGCGCGGTGGAACAGTACCAATCTCAATGAATCCGAATCCCAAGGATGCTAATGCATCGATGTACTCACCATTTTTGTCCAAACCTGCTGCCAATCCCACTGGGTTGGGAAAATTCAATCCCATAACGGTGCGGGATTTGCAACTCTCGGGCGGTTTCTTCAACAACCCTAGCTGTTGTATCTGATTCAGCGCACGAAATGCAAGCCAATGGGCGTCTTCTGGATCAAGCTTAAACAGTAACGGACGGAGAAATTGATACAACATTCGATGGAATATGTAGTTAAAAATAACAGAAGGTTAAAAACTATCGTGATCTTCCAATAACTTCCATCGATTATTTTGCAATACTTCTAATGGTTGGAAGTTAGCTTTATAACGCATTTTATGGTTTTCTTTAATCCAATAACCGAGATAAAGGTAAGGCAAAGCACGTAAGCGGCATTGCTCAATTTGCCACAAGATATTGTAAGTTCCATAACTGGCTTGAACGACTTCCGCATCAAAAAATGTATAAACAGAAGAAAGTCCATCCGGCAACACATCAATAATACTCACCATACAAAGCTGTTCATGGTCACGAAATTCAACCAATTGGGAGTCAACATGGCTTTGTAACAAAAAATTATGGTACTGCTCCAGGCAATCATGATCCATTCCACCGCCCGCATGGCGTTGTATTTGATAGCGCTGATAGAGCGCATAGTGTTCCGGATTATATTGCAGAGTCAAAAGCTTAGCGCTGAGATGCTGATGACGTTTCCAAGCACGTCGTTGCGTTCGGTTAGCCGAGAAATCACTGACTTTCACCCGTTGGATTTTTCCTCGCGCGGTGATCATCATCACTTCGTCGTTGTCGTCGACACGCACGATGTCGACTACCGGACCATTGCGGGGGGTTGTCTTGATATCGCGGACTCCCTTGCCGCCGCGGTTCTGGGTGCGGTAGCGGAACGAAGAGCTGCTGTTTTCGTCCTCGGTTTCTTCTAATTCCCCGCCCACTGAAGTGGGCTCGCCGGATGAAGTAGGCTCGCCTGTTGATGTGGGCTCGCCGGATTCGTCCTCAGCGCTAGCTTCTTCGGGGAGGGCATTGGGACCAAATTTCGTGCGCTTGCCGTAACCATTGGCGCAAGCTGTGAACAGAGTTGCCTCGGGGTCGGCCACCACCATGCCAACCAGGGTATCTCCCTTGGTGAGGTTAATGCCTTTGACACCGCTCGTATTGCGACCCATCGGTCGGGCGTCGGATTCGTTAAATCGAATTGCCATTCCGTTGGCTGTGGAGAGAACCACTTCGTCACCCAGCTTGGTGATCGCCACTTGCACCAATTCGTCGTCTTCGCGGAGCTTGATGGCGATGATGCCGCTTTTCAAGGGGCGACTGTAAGCCTTGAGCTCGGTCTTTTTCACCAAGCCTTGTCGCGTGGCCATAATCAAGAACAGGTCCGGCAGGTCAAAATCACGCACGGCTCGGCAGTCGGTGATTTTTTCGTCGGGGGCCAGATTGAGCAAATTCACTACGGCGCGGCCTTTGGCATCGCGAGAAAGCTGGGGCAAGTTGTATACCTTTTCCCAGTAGACTTTACCTTTGGAGGTGAAAAAGAGCAGGTAATCGTGCGTGCTGGTGACAAACAGATGCTCGACGGGGTCATCTTCGTCGACCCGCGCTCCCTTGACCCCCTTACCACCGCGCCGCTGGGCTCGGTACACGCTCGACGGGGTCCGCTTGATGTAACCGTTGTGCGAGATCGAGACCACCATCTGTTCTTCTTCGATGAGGTCTTCGAGGTCGACATCGCCGATTTCCTTGTCGGAGATTTCCGTGCGGCGGGCATCGGCGTGCTTGGCGATCAACATTTCGCAATCCGCGCGGATCAGCTCGCGGATTTTTTGCTGGTCGGCCAAAATCCCCGAGTATTCGGTGATTTCTTCCAACAGACTGGCGTGTTCCTCCGCGAGTTTTTCCTGCTCCAGGTTCACCAACTGACCGAGTGTCATCCGCAAAATCGCGTCGGACTGTACCGGCGTGAGTGAGTAAAACTCGGCGACGCCACGTTCTGCTTGGAACTGGGAGTAGCCCTCGTCGCCCAACGCGCGTTGCAGGAGGGCTCCGGGGGTGCGAATCTGCATCAACGATTGCTTGGCTTCCGCCTGGGTTTTCGATGCCCGAATCACGCGGATGACTTCGTCGATGTTCGCGTGTGCGAGCAGCAAACCTTGCACAGTGTGTTTGCGCTTGCGTGCCTTAGAAAGCAGGAACAAGGTCCGCCTGCGGATCACTGTTTCGCGATGGCGGATAAATTCGCTCAACATCTCCTTGAGAGTCAGAACCCGCGGTTTGCCATCGACCAATGACAAAAAAATGATCGAGAACGTTTCCTGCAACGGCGAGAACTTGTAGAGCTGGTTCAACACGACATCGGGATCCGCGTCGCGCTTCAGTTCCAAAATCAACCGCACCGGTTCCTTCAGATCACTTTCATTGCGGGTGGCCGAGATGCCGGAGATTCTTCCTTCCTGGGCCAACTGGGCGATCCGCTCCTCGACTCGGTCACGGGCCTGTTGGTAGGGAATCTCGTGGACTATGATCCGCGTCCGTTTGGGGGTTTCTTCCACCGAAGTCCGCGCCCGCAACACGATGGTGCTGCGGCCCGTTTCATAACCTCGCCAGATCGCGGCACGTCCGCAGATGATTCCACCCGTGGGAAAGTCGGGACCCGGAATGTGTTCCATGAGTCCATGGACGGTGATGTTTGGGTTGTCCAGGAGGGCAATCACTCCCCGGCAAACTTCGCCCAGATTGTGCGGCGGGATGCTCGTGGCCATACCCACCGCGATGCCATTGGCGCCATTGACCAGGAGGTTGGGAAACTTCGAGGGGAGAACCGTCGGCTCAGTATGGCGTTCGTCGTAGGTGGGGACATAATCGACCGTGTCGAGCTTCAAGTCTTCGAGCATCAACGCCGCAAAGGGACTCACGCGGGCTTCGGTGTATCGCATGGCAGCGGGGGGCAGGCCGGCGATCGAACCAAAGTTCCCCTGCTTGTCGATCAGAACATGACGCATGTTCCACTCTTGGGCCATCCGTACAAGCGTGGGGTAGATCACGCTTTCGCCATGGGGATGGTAATTGCCGCTCGTGTCACCAGAGATCTTGGCACACTTCACCCGCGCCGCCCCGGGGGTGAGGTTCAGATCGTTCATGGCGACCAGAATCCGCCGTTGCGAGGGTTTCAGGCCGTCGCGCACATCGGGAAGCGCCCGGCTCACGATCACGCTCATCGCATAGGTGAGATAGCTTTCCTTGAGCTCATCTTCAATCGGCATATCGATCAATCGAGCTGCAATCGCAAATTCGGGATCGAAGGAAGGTTCGGTCGGCGTAGGGTCATCGGTAGACACTTAGGGAGTCCTTTCGCAGCAGTTTTTCACTACCCAAAAGCAGAAATCAGCCGCAGGCCTGTGCAGCGCACGACGGACTGGAGAAACCATGGATTTTACCAGTTTTCAGGGCCCCCAACAACGCCCGGAAAACCTCGGCGTGGAAGGGCAAAATGGTCTGTAGTCCGTGGTCCGTGGTCCGTGGCAGATTATTCCCCTTTTCACCAGGGCTGATCTGTTTTCGGCTTGTCTTAAGCGTCATTCCCGCGGAGGCGGGAATCCAGTGCGGAGGTTAGCGGGTAAAATACTGGATCCCCGCCCCTGCCTCCGCGAGGGGCAAGCTCTGCGCGGGGATGACGAGCGCGCCTGAGATCGGCTTCCCCCCTTTCCCGTACGTTCTCGGGTAGATAGACTTGAGGACTCGCCGACTCAAATCGGCGTGAATGGGCTCGTGGCGAAATTGGCAGACGCGCATGCTTGAGGGGCATGTGCCCGTAAGGGCGTGCTGGTTCGACTCCAGTCGGGCCCACTGGCTAGGTTGCAAACTGCCTACCGCAATTTGGTTTTCTAGTGTTACTGAGTTATCAAGTGTTACTGAGATTGAGGCTCACATTCGGAGTTGCTTCCGGTGAGCCTCATTTCATGCGCGGTGAGAAATGTATCGAGTGCGGAGTGCGGGGGCAGATAGGCGTAAGGCGTTAGTCATTAGTCATTCACAGTCCCACGGTCCGAAATGTCTTTCCCGCGAAGAGCCTGCCCTCGCGGGAATGACGGAGAGATTCCCCTTTTTTTACATCATCAATCATACATCACACATTTAACATTTTTCCTCTGGGCGAGGGCACCACACCCGGCTTGGGTGGTCTGCTTACGGCTCGCTTAAAACTCCGGGCGCTGACGCTTACGGCTCGCCTTATTTGATTCCCCCTTCCGCATTCTTCCTTTCCACTTACAATTTATGGGATATCTTTCCGCCACTTACTCCCTCCTGAGGTTTCAGACTTCTATGCTCACTCAAGTCATGCAAGACGCCATCAATGCTCAGATCAACAATGAGCTGTATTCCTCTTACGGTTACTTGTCGATGTCGGCGTGGTGCCAACACGAGCAATTCACGGGTGCCGCCCACTGGATGCGAATCCAGAGCGAGGAAGAACGCACGCACGCCCTCAAATTGCAAGACTTCCTGTTGGCCCGCTATGCCAAAGTGATTCTCAAGCCAATCGCGCAGCCCGAGGTCGAGTTTTCCTCGGTGGTCGAAGTCTTTGAAAAAGCCTTGGCCCAAGAGCAAAAAGTCACCGAGCAGATCGACAAGCTCTACGAGTTGGCCTTCCAAGAAAAAGCCTTCGCGGCCTTGGTGGAACTCGAGTGGTTTATTACCGAACAGGTCGAAGAAGAAAAAACCGCTCGGGAAGTTGTCCACAAGTTTCAAATGGTCAAGAACGATCCGGCGTCGCTGCTCGATCTGGATCGTGAATTAAGCCAGCGCGTCGCCGAGCCAGCAGAGACCAAGTAAAATTCCAGCGGGCGGCGTACACCGCGCTGCTAGACCCAGGAGAGCGATCCACTACCCAGCGGAGAATCCACCGCGCTCAGCGCCCCTTTGATGGCACCCGGTCCGCCGTAGGCGTAGATTTCCAACAGGAGAAAAACGCAGCCCATCAAGAGTGCCACCAGCGCAATCACCAACATCACGAAGTACACGTCGTAACGTGGCTTTTTGTTGATAACACTCGGGATGCTAACCGATTCTAAATCTGGTTGCGACATCGTCGCCCTCCTGAATCTGCCCTTGCTGAAATTGTCGCAACACCCGGCCCACCGCCCGATCGGGATCGGTCTTGAGAATCTCGGCCCGACCGAGGTAGCGGTCCCCGCGGAAGACTTCCACCGTATGCCCCGGTTTGAGCCCATCGTCGGCACCCACGGTGATTTCGATGAGTTGCGTTCCCGAGGCACGTTGCGTCTTGCTCACTAAGCCACGCACGCGCGGCACGAGCGACTGCGGATCGGCAGTCGGGTCGATGCCGTTGTTGTCCAGGAGGGCGTTCTTCTTGCCCAGGTCTTGAGCCAACTGAGAATTTCGGTCGCGGAGCGATGTCAGATCGCCCTGTGACTGGTGAAGCTTGTCGGTCTTGTCGACGGCAATCGCAAAGGCATCGTCCCGAGCTTTTTGATTCTCACGAACCTCGCCGCGGAGCGAGTCCACGTCGGCAGCCAGTTTTTCATTGTTGGCTTGTGTCGAAGCTGCGGCTGCCGTGTTGGTCCGCTCCAATTGGCGAAGCTGGTCGAGCTCGCTCTGGATTTTCGTGTTCTGCGAAAGCAATTGCGTACGTTCGGTCGCCAGCTTGGTGGCCTCTTGGCTAGCGATATCGTTTTCGGCTTTCAAGTGACTTTCCAGGCTGTTCTTCTGACTGGCAAGCTGCTCGTTTTGATTACGCGCTTCATCGAGTTGGACCTTCAGCGCATCGTAGTCCTGCTTCCAATTCCGATGCGTGGAATAGACCGCCAGCGAGAATGCCATCAGGAACACCGACATTACCAAAATAAAGACGGTGATCATCTTGCCGAAGAAATTCATTGCTTACTTCCTCAATGCGAAAGCTCCTGGCCACTATCCAAGTGACAATTGCTTCCGACAACTACTCGACTCGCGCCGACAAGTGCAACCCTAGCACCTATCCGCTTGAGCTTGTTCCGTAAACCTGAAAAGCTTCCACTGCTTCGCCTGGCAAAAACCAAGCACTTTCTCCCAATTCTCTAACAGGTCAGGAGAAACTTCCTCTAGAGGCAGTATAATCAGGGTGCGAAAAGTGTGTCAAATTTCCGCACCTGGTGGCGGAATAAGAGGCACGGAAAGTCGCGATTCTAACCATTCTACCGGCAATTCGGCCCCCCCGCTGCACTTTCAGCCAGGATGACAGCTGCAGCCAGCCCCGCAACTCCCTGGGGGGTGATTCTTTCCTTCAGCCCGACCTAGCTCCCCAGATCGCGCCACCGGGACACTCAAGAGCTTGTCGAGCCGCGGGCTACCGCACGATTCGCAGGCGGGCTGCTCCTCGCCACGCACAAGAAGTTCTTGCTCGCGGCGGCAATCTCGGCAAACAAATTCATAAAGTGGCATAGCAAACCCCCCTGGCAATTGTGGACATTCGCAGTAACAGAATTCAAATCTCGGGTCGCTTCAGAATTTCGCTGGCGATGAGTGCCTGACGCATCCCCTTGGGACTGCGAAGCATTTCGGCGATATCGGAGGCAGCCGTTTTCTTGCGAACCACCGCCTGCAATTCTTGATGTCCCAAAGCGCCTAAACGATGTTGGAATTTTTCATGAAGATGGCTTTCCAATTTCTCGTCAGCTTGCCCAACTTCGGCCCCGAGCCTCTTGACGTGCTGGGCAATCTCGGAGGTGCTAACATGCTTTTTGACATGTTCCCCGACGCTTTCCAGCGTTCGGCCTTCGAGCCCTAACGACTCGACATGCTCACCGGGCTGTACTTTGACAACCAACGTGCGGGGTTTCTGTTGCGGCTTCTGAGGTTCGGATCGACGGCGGGGAGGTTCCCCCTGCATCTGCCGCAGAAATTCCTCGACTTCGCCACGCAGACGGTCTTGGATTTTTTCCGGTTGCGGCTGGCCTAGTAGCGGCTGGCCCGGCTGCGCTTGACCGAATTGTGGC
>CALMBE010000037.1 GCA_937860165.1 uncultured Planctomycetaceae bacterium | reverse complement strand
TCCAACCTGCAAGCTCAGCAACTTCCAGTTCACCCACTAAAATTCCTGATGAACCTGAAATATGAATTAACCACAAAGCCACGAAGCACACAAAGAAACACCCCAAATACGCTTCTTAGCGCCCTTTGTGCCTGCGTGGTAAAATAGATCTTGAATTGGACTACCCAGAAAGTGCTGCCCAGGTCAGCACCGGTTGCCGGGCGGCTCGGACTTCGTCGGGACGACTCACCGCTGTGCTGTGCGGTGCATCGTGCAGCAGGTCGGCACTTTCCTCCGTGATCCGAAACAGCACCTCGGCAAACGCATCGAGCGTCTCTTTGCTTTCCGACTCGGTCGGTTCGCACATCATCGCCTCGGGGACCGTCAGCGGAAAATAAACCGTCGGGGCGTGGAACCCGTAGTCCAACAGCCGCTTGGCGATATCCATCGCCGAGATGCCCTTTTCCTTCTTGATCGCACTGGCCGAAGCCACGAATTCGTGCATGCACCGATTTCCCTGGGGGACGGGCAAGATATGTTTCACGCGACTCAAGAGATAGTTCGCATTCAGCACCGCGTTTTCCGAAACCTCGCGAAGCCCATCGGGACCATGGGTACGGATGTAGCAATACGCCCGCACTAACACACCCACATTGCCAAAGAACGACCGCACTTGACCGACGGATTTGGGCAAGTTGAAATCGAGGAAGTAGTAGGGGTCGAGAGCGGAGAGTCGAGAGTCGAGAGCCAGAGTTTCAGAATTATTTTTCTGGCTCTTGGCTCTCGACTCTCTGCTCTCGACTTTTCTCACCATCGGTACCGGCAAGTACGGCGCGAGTTCCTCGGTCACACAGATCGGCCCCGCGCCGGGACCACCGCCGCCGTGCGGACCGCTGAACGTTTTGTGGGGATTGTAGTGCTGCATGTCGGCACCGAAATCTCCGGGTCGCGAGATACCCAAGATGGCGTTCATGTTTGCACCGTCGAGATAGATCAATCCACCCCTGGCATGAACCTGGTCGGCAATCTCGCGCATGTTCGGCTCGAACAATCCCAGCGTGCTGGGATTGGTGATCATCATCACGGCAACTTCGTCGTCGAGCTTCGCGGCAAGGTCGGCCATGTCGACGAAGCCATCGGAACTGGTCTTCACGGTGATGGACTCAAAGCCCGCCATCACGGCGCTGGCCGGATTGGTTCCGTGAGCGTTGTCAGGGACGAGAACTTTTCTGCGGTGCTGGCCGCGATCGCGGAAAAATGCCGCCGCGACCAAGAGTGCCGTCAACTCACCATGGGCCCCCGCCGCTGGTTGCAGGCTACAGGCCGCCAGGCCCGAGATCTCCTGCAAATACTCCTGCATCTCATACAGCAGGGCCAGCATTCCTTGGAGCGTTTCCTCGGGTTGATAGGGATGCAAATCGGCGATCCCCGGCATCGCCGCCGCCCGCTCGTTGCGCTTGGGGTTGTACTTCATGGTGCACGAACCGAGCGGGTACAGCGTGGTGGCGGCGCTCAGATTCCATTGCGACAGGCGCGTGAAGTGACGAACGACGTCGAGCTCGCTCACCTCGGGGAGTCCCACGAGGCCGTCGTCGCGGCGAAGCGTCGCGGGAATGACGTCCGCC
>CALMBE010000036.1 GCA_937860165.1 uncultured Planctomycetaceae bacterium | reverse complement strand
AATTTCATAAAACCCTTCACGCAAGCACTCTTCATCCCCGCAAAAGTGGGGCGTCGCTGCGATCCACACCACCCGATACAACGGCACCAACTTGTCATCGACTCGGCACAAAATCGACACGGTAATCAACCCTTATTTCTGCGGTGGCTATCGGCTTAGTAGGCTGCCCCGCCTAAGATCAACCAACTATAACTCTACAACTCTACGCGGTCGGTACTGAGGGATTCGAGTGCCACTGGCTTTGCCAGTGTCTTTCCGATCAATCCCAGTTCACCAGTCCTAAAGCGAAGACACTGGCAAAGCCAGTGGCATCCAAGGAAAGATCATTCATCCTCGCGCATGGTATAACAACAAACTCGAAACTCGTTTCACCCTCTCCCAAGTTCCGCGGAGCGCTTCGTGGCCGAGACGACCGCTTCGCGGAATGCCTCGGCACCGTGTAATCTCGCTAATGTTTCCAAACCGGCGACCGTCGTCCCGCCTGGGCTAGTGACTTGCTCTCGGAGTTCTACGGGTGACTTGCCGGTTGAGAGCACCATCTTGGCCGCACCGAGTGCTGTCTTGGCGGCTAGTTCGAGTGCCAGCTCTGGCGGGATCCCCATGACAACTCCCCCTTCGGCCATCGATTCTATCACACGATACAAAAACGCGGGACCCGAACCTGACAGCCCCGTGACGGCATCCAACAGGTGTTCGGGGACTTCGTGCGCTATCCCCACACTGGCTAGAATCTGCCGCACGCACTGGGAATCTTCGGCTGTGGCCGTCGGCCCACGACTAAAGCACGAAGCCCCCTCACCGATCAAGCACGGCGTATTGGGCATCACCCGGATCAAGCGTGTCCCTGCGGGCAAAGCTTGCGCTAACCTGGCCAGGGGAATCCCCGCAGCAATCGAGACCAGTAAATGCTTGCCCGTGACCAGGGATTGGATCTCGCTCAGCACCGTAGCCATCATCTGGGGCTTAACTGCCAGCACCACAATGTCGGCACGCCCCAACACCAATTCATTGCTTTCGCCTACCTCGGCTCCTGCAATTTCTTGAGAAAATGCCTGACGTGATGCCGGCACGGGATCCGCAGCTAGCAGCCTGGCTACCGGCACGAGCTTGCTCTGAACACACCCGCGAGCCAAGGCCGTCGCCATGCGGCCAGCCCCGATGAATCCGATAGTTTTGGAGAATTCAGCCACGGTGTCCCTCACGAAGAAATGCTAGCGATTCGGCAGTTAGCCGCCATGTTACGCCATCAGCACGAAGTCAGCAAATGGGGAGCTGGAGGGAGATATTACACGCATTTCTCACCACGAATGAAACAAATAGCACGAATCTGTTAGCAGGTCTGTACTTGCAACTCTAGACAAGTCACCATGAAAGACCGTTAGTTGCCAAACCGAACTTCTCGATTGTGGAAAAACTGAGGATATTCGTGAGATTCGTAGGATTCGTGGTTACTGTATGGTGAGAAAAGCGAGCGAGCTAGCTACTACTGACTACTATCCACGGACCACCAATAAATTCTGTCCAAAACCTCTCTGGACGTTATCGCCAAATTCTGAAAAACTCCCCGCCCGGATTTCAGGGTCTTTGGCCCTGCTTGTTCCCCCCATTCCATTTGCGGCCCAAGCTGGAGGCTCACCGCATGAAAACTTCGCGTCGTATCCTATTGAGTGTTTTAATTCCTGTTGTAGTTCTCTCGCTTGTTGAGCCTGGAACGGGGCAGGTTTTCAAATCGAAACCAGCCGCTGCCGAAAGCACACAACAAACGATCGGCGGGGCACCCCAGATGCACCAAGATCAGGCGGTTCAACAAACAGGGGGTTGGCCTAGCTTGCCGCTACCTAAAATCTCGATGCCGAAGATTCCCATGCCCAAAATAGCCATGCCGGACTTCTCGCCCATCACCAGTCCGATCAAATCGGGTTTTGGAAAAGTCTCCAGCGGTACCAAGAACGCGTGGGAGGGGACCAAGGAAATGTTCACCTTCGGAAATGGCGAA
>CALMBE010000035.1 GCA_937860165.1 uncultured Planctomycetaceae bacterium | reverse complement strand
TTCACGCCTAAGTCGCATGGTTTGAGCCACGGACGAAACACGGATTAAACACGGCCAGTAACGTAGAACGAGAGTTGTATTCATTCCGCTACATCGATGGTTTTCACCTCGTGTGGCAACACTCCCAATTTATCCGTGTTGAATCCGTGATAATCCGTGGCATTTTACATTTTTCCCGTTCAACTCAGTGCAATAGGATTAAGGGACGCCACGATAGCACTTCCGGGGGCGAATTTCAACGAACCGTGGCGAATCCTGGTGCGTATAATTGGAGGTTGTGCCGGTTGCGGGATGGACCGGTCAGTTTGGCAGGATGCTCTTTTCAATTACGTTTCGCTTTGGAGAAACACTCCCCGCTGTCGCGGCTAGAACGATCAAATTACCGATTCGGACTAATCGCTCTATTCGCGAAGATCGCATTTCCTAGGCTGCCGCAAGGTTTGCCGCAAGGGCTGTGACGGTCGCATCGGGAAGAATCTCAAAAGTGTGAAGAAACGACACAGCGAGTTTTTTGACTAGCGCAAATCCGTGACCTATATTCACTTAGGCCGCATACTCCGACCCAGTCTGCTGCCGGTGCGCCCCTGACCAGCCGAGGTCTCTCCAGAGCCCGCTGGTCCGAAAACTCAGATCCTCGCTGACTGGTTTGTTTCTACACTTGCGACTTCAATTGCGAATTCCCACACCGAGCAACGAGCACTCCATGCAGACTTGGGCCAGTTCCGAGAAACTTCCTCGCACCTCAACTCGTCACTCCCGCCGGGGGTGGCTGGCCATCGCAGCGGTTGCCATGCTGGCGTTGGGCCAGATAGCTGTCAGTCCCGCGCGTGCCCAAGTTTCCTCAACCACCGGACCGGTCACCGCAGTTCCCCAGGAATTGCCTACCAACCCACTCAATGTGGTGTTGGACAAAGGGCGAACCTTGGAATCAAGTCGCCGCTGGGGCGAGGCACTCAGTCACTACGAAGAAGCACTTCGCGAGTTTCACGACAACGAAACACTCCAACAACGGCATGACCTCGCCAAGCTGCATTATAGTGTCGAGCGCCGGTACCATGATCAAAGTTTTCTGCAATCGATCACAACACTCAATCGCGAGCAAGCCTTGGCACTCTATGCCGAGTTGCTGCAAAAGACCAATACCCACTACGTGACGAATCCCCCCAGGCGGGATATCGCGATTCGAGGAATTACAGCACTCGATTTGGCCCTCACCGATCAGGATTTTCTCAAGGCGAATCGACTGACGATCACTCCCGAACAATTTGGTCATCTCCGGCAAGAACTTCGCCAACTGCTCAATCGACGGTCCCTCCAGAGCCCGAGCGATTTAGTGGCCCTAGCTACCGACACCTGCCGATTGGCCGAAGTCCGAATGGGGCTCGTTCCTACGGCTACGACACTCGAATTCATCAGCGCGGCTGCCGAAGGTCTCGATGATTATTCCTCCTACCTTACCGCCGACCAGCTCCGGGAGGTCTACTCGCAAATCGAAGGCAACTTTGTTGGACTGGGTGTGGAACTGAAGGCCGAGAATGGGGCCCTGTTAATCGTCCACGTCATCCCCGGAAGTCCCGCCCAACGTGCCGGAATTGTCGACCAGGATCGCATCGTAGCCGTCGATGGGAAAAGCACTTCGGAACTTTCCACCGACGAAGCCGCTTCGATGTTGACCGGGGCCGAGGGGACTTATGTCCGTGTAACCGTCTATTCCAACGGTGCAGAGCCTCGGGTTCTCAACATTCGCCGGGAACATGTCGATGTTCCGAGCCTGGAAGACTCGAAGATTGTCGATAGTGATTTTGGGATCGCCTATGTGCGGATCCCTGCTTTCCAAAAGACTACTAGCCGTGACCTGGAGACCACCCTCTGGGATTTACACCGACAGGGAATGCGTTCACTGATTCTCGATTTGCGCGGCAATCCAGGGGGGCTGCTGACCGCAGCGGTCGAGTTGGCCGACAAATTTCTCACCGAGGGAAACATTGTCTCGACTCGTGGTCGCAGCCCGCAGGAAGATTTTAACTACACCGCCCACTACGGCGGTACCTGGCGGGTCCCCTTGGTCGTGCTGATCGATGGCGACAGCGCGAGTGCCAGCGAGATTTTTGCCGGGGCCATCAAAGATAACAATCGAGGAACCCTGGTAGGTTCCAAGTCCTTCGGCAAAGGATCCGTGCAGGGTATCTTCCCCTTGGGCTACGGCGGGGCTGGGATTCGACTCACAACCGCAAAGTTCTATTCTCCCAACGGGACACCGATCAGTCACCGGGGTGTAGAACCTCACGACAAAGTCCAGGTTGTTGCCAAACCCGTTGGTCAACAAGTCGACTTGGGGGGACAAGAGCCAAGTGATTTGGTCCTGCAAGCCGGGATTCAGGCTGCCCGCAACCGGCTTGCTGCCCGTTAAATGCGTTTTTTTGGGGTGCCATGCTCACGCTGGTACTCCGGCGTGGGCATGTGAATCGCCGAACAAGGCATGGCCACAGCGGAGTACCGCCGTGGCCATGGCACCCACATCTTTCTCAGTGACAAAACCTAGCGGACGATAGCAAGTTCCCCGAATCAGCGCAACAGGGATTTGCCCTCCTGGGCAAGCAGTGCCTCGAGGGCACTCCCAGCGATTGCCCAGGTTGAAGACCCCCGGGTGTAGGTTTGCCACCAGGAAAAAAGCAGTTGGGCAAGCTCAGCAGGAAAGTCTGTGGCAAGATGCCAGCACTCCAGGGCCCGGGCAATCGTAGCTACGTCGCACGTCGACCATTCGACAGTTTCCGACGCAGCCAGTACCACGGGCAAGGTCGCTAGTTGAGCTACCAATTCCTGCCGTTGTCCAGGAATCACCTCGGCATATTTTGGTAGGTCGGCATTGAGTTGCGCAAGCAACCATCCCAGGCGCAAGGGTTCGGGCAGGTCTGAGTGGGGATTGGCGAGGACCGCCTCCAAGATTACCCGATTGGTGCGCATATTCACCCGACCGTGGCCGCCAACGAAGGGGGCCACGAAAACCACCTCGGCCGACTCGGCGAGAAAGCCCTCTTCGGTAAGGCGAGCCACCTCATGCAGCAATCCTGGCCCCCGGGCTTCCCATTGATCAAGCAAAGGTCTGGTGCGGAGGGGCAGTTCGGCGGCCAATCCTGGCTGAGCGGTGAGCATTTTGGCTTGAAGGCCGCTGAGGGCGGCGGCCAAGGGACTGATAATCGCTTCGGTGGCCTCGGCGGAGCCCAGGAGTCGCGTGATCGCCAATTGCGCGAGTTGACGGTTGTTTTCGGATTCGGACGCGAGAGCTACCAGTAATTCCAAGGTGGGACGACACGCCAGCCCGCAGAACTGGAGGGTTGATATCAGTAGGTTCGTGGTTTCGTCCAGACATGCCGCCAAGTCGGTATCGGCCGCCGGAAACCCCTCTTCGCGGCACAGGACCGCATGGAGATAACTGGTGGACACACTGGTTTTGAAGCGAATATCCATGTCGTGCCATGGTGCGCGCACTGCTGGCAGCGAGTCAATCCCAGAAAACCACGACCGCTGGTCGCGCATTTTTTGCCGATGCGCGAGCAACGGTGGTGGCCAGGGCCAATTAGTATTTCACAATGGAGGGTGCCATGGCCACGGCG
>CALMBE010000034.1 GCA_937860165.1 uncultured Planctomycetaceae bacterium | reverse complement strand
TGCCTCGTTCAGGGCCAACCGGAAACACCGGGTCGGGATCCTGAAATCGCGATTGCCGAGCTGTGCCGGATCGATCCCGGCCCGCAGCAGGATCGGTACCGGATCATGGCCGAGTTCGAACACGAACGTCCTGAACCCCTCCAGTGCGCCAACGCGGATCATGATCTCATGCGGATCGGCCATAATGAGCGCACTAGCACAAAAACGATTGTGAGCCTCGAATCAGATTTTCGGAGTTTTCTGCAAGGGTTCGCCGATCTTCTGCAACCGGCCAAGCAACAACTTTTCAACTCCGATTTAGCAGATGTCTGAATGAACGGCAGCTAGTTGCAATCATCCGCGCGATTCCGGACAGTCTCTTTCGTCCGACTTATCCGCCAATGGAGCGACCAGGCACCATACGTGCTTTGCCCAAAAGGGCTCGCAGGCTTTCCATCGGAACGAGGGTGCAACGACCCACCTTTATTGTATCAAGATCTCCGGACGCGATCAGTTCATAAAGCTTTGATCGACCTATCCCGGTCATCCTAACGGCATCTGGAATGCGTACCGCCAAAGGCTCGGCACCGTTTGAGCGGCTTGCTTTTGGCGCAGATGCGAATGGCAGGTTGAGTTGCGGATCTGCGGTGGTTGCCGGGCACTTGCGGGCGCTCATTTGTTGATTCCCAGATGCTCGCGCTCGACGCGATTTCGGAAAGCCTCGTTGGCCCGCTTACGCAAAGTTGGATCGGAGTGCGCTTCAAGCAATCCATCTAGCGAGCGCATTGCGAACGCCTGCTGGCGACGGATATGCAACGTCTGTGCACGGGCTTCTTCGCGCACTTCCTGGCCCTGGAATAGGTCGGTCAAGAAAGTCGCAACCCAGTGGTTGCAAGTGACCTTCGCCCGCCTGGCTTCCCCGTCGATCCAAGCAACGATATGCGATGGGAGATAGGCTTGTACTGATTTGTTCTTGTTCATTGCAGACTCCAAAAATTGGGAGCCTGGTTCGCGCTTCGCAAGGCAATGTTGTTCTATTTATGTTCTTCCAAAAGTCAAGGGGATAGAACGCGAATGGATTGCTGGTGATTTGCACTGATTGTGTTGCTTTGATCTGATTGAGAAGTGACGAAGCGCCGAATTTTACAAATTCTCTAGTCTTCTAAATGCCTTACTGACCACAAATTGTGGCGTAGGGTGTGCCTTACACTTCGACCCGCTGCTGAGGATGGATTCAATGATAATCCTGTTTTGATTTTAGTTACTTAGCTAGATTCGGTCGGTTTTATGTTGTGCGCCACCCGGTGCTTGAGGCACCTCAATTCAATGTTTGAAACAGTGCTCGCGATGCCAGGCCAGGAAGCCTGGATGGGGACGCTCCAGCGCCCGAGTAGGCGGGATTGCGAAGCCGTTGCGGTTGATCATTCCGCGGATTCCGTCGGGGTCGTTGGTCTGCCTGCTGATCAGGATTTCGAGGTCGTCGCCTAGCCCGATCAAGCCTCGGTCGAACATCCAATGGACAGTTCCTGAGAGGGCAATTCCATTGGTGATGATATCCGGGCCGCCACGCTCGACGGGGCGAATATGCGCGGCTTCGACTTCGGCTCTACCGCCTCCGTTTATGAGTTTGAGACCAGTAATCGAGCAGCGTGCGTCATAGGCCTGGACTACGCGACGACGGAAAAGCCGGTCACGAACGAGGCGCGATCCAAGGTTGGCGACACGGTCGCGCTCCACCTCGAAGACGAATGGTGCGCGCTCCTCGCGGACGCGGTTTTCATCGAGCTGGTCCACACGCGGCAGGAAGGCCTCGTCATCGGCCAGGCCCATCTCGATGATACGGTTGAAGTCGGCATTGGAAACCGGTCTGACGGCTGCCTGGGCGCGGCCTGAGATCTTGCCAGCCTCGTTGAGCACGCCTTGCTCGACGAGGCCAATGGGGCCGTTGAAAGGTACTGGATTGACGAAATCGAGATAGGTGCCAGGCTCGATCAGCGCGAGATACATGTCTTTGGCGGTAGGGTCGGGCACCACATCGGCGACTTTGGCAACGGCGAAATAGCCGCGCGTGTCTCGGACCTTGCTCGGCTCGTAGTAGATGATCCAATCGCCAATACAGGGGCTTACGCGGCTGAGGTATTGCCGAGGAAACTGGTATCGCTCTGCCGGACTGTCATCGTAGATCGAGTCCGTGCGGTGGACAAAGATGCCCTTAGCCATTGCCGTTAGGTCCCCCGTCGCTTGAGTAGGCGCTCGCCCCGATTGCCGGAGCTTCGTCCTCAGTCGAAGCGAGTTCGGGAACGCCTTCCTGTCCAGAATGCGTCCTGACTTCTGTCGCTCGATCTTCGATCTCCTTGGCGAAGATCTCCAGCATCGACGATCCTGCAGGCATTGCTGCCACCTCTTCAACCGCTGCGGGTAATTCGCGAAGCAGCCGGGTAGTTACTTGCTCGACCCGCTGGATCGTCCCCAGCTCTCCCGGAGCGCAGGCCGCGGGGGCCTACTTCAGCTCCACTGTCATCGAATCGATCCTGGCCGCCAGCGCGAAGGGCCGACGGTCGTGGTAGTCGAGCGCCACGGGCGAACCCAGGTCGACGCCCACGTCGAAGGTTTCGCTGGCGGTGAAGGCCGCGGGCACGGTGCGCGCGACGGTCGTGCGC
>CALMBE010000033.1 GCA_937860165.1 uncultured Planctomycetaceae bacterium | reverse complement strand
TGACGCTTACGGCTCGCCAGTTACTCTTTGCGGAACGCTAGCCACCAATCGACCAAGCCCGCGAGGATGTGTTGCAGGAGCGTGGCCAGCACGATCAAGAGAATCACGCGGGGTTCTTGCTGCAAAACTTCACCGGCTAATACCAAAGCCAAGCCGGTGTGCTTCATGCTGAAGGCGAACAAGAGGGCGGTCAGCGATTCGTGATCCAGACTGGACACGCGCGCAAAGAGCCAGGCAGTGGCGACTCCCAAGAGTTGCAGCGCAACGGCCAGCAGCGCCGCGAAGAAAATCATCCGCGGGGCGGCCCGCTGGAACACCTGCGGCATGGCGAGCGAAGCGTTGGTGTAATTGAGGGTCAACAGTGCCAAGGCACTTACGAAGCGAATCGCATTGCGATTGCGCTCGATTTCTTGGCTACCCACCAGCCGGTTAAAGGCCATGCCAGCCAAGGAGGGGAGAATAACCCAGACGATAAAAAACGTCCCCGAGAAGCGTTTGACCAATTCTTCGCAGTGGGCGGTGTCTTGCTCCGAGAGGGCGAGTCCCATGAGTTTGAGCATCTGCGGCGTGGCCAGGGGGCTGATAAGAATCGTGAGTACAATCAGCCCCAGGCCCAGGGCGACGTTGCCGCGCGAGTTTTGCGTCCAGGCCACCGATGAGTTAGCGACCGGCATCGCGGCAACGAGGGCCAGTCCCACCAACATGCCACTGGCGTCCGTGTGGGCGAACGCGGCAGGCAGCAGTCCTCCCAGGGCCACGACAAACAGACTCGGCACGATCCAAGTCGCCAGGAGCGCGGCGAACAGAATTCCGGGACGCGCGAACAGGAGTTGCACCTGATTCCACCGCACCACTGCCGCGGCACAGAATAAGAGTAGCGCGAGCAGCAACATCGGCGCGGTGATTTCCCCGGCGTAGGGATTGCCCCAGGAAAAACCCCGCAGTGCGAGGCCGGGTCCTGGGAGGACGGCGGCTAGCAAATAGCTGCCGACCAACAACCAGAGAAAATGGTCGTGCATCCAAGCGAGCACCGGGCCGATGCCGTTTTCAGGCTGCTGAGTGTCGTTGCCAGTGGAGTCGGGCGATGTCATGCGCTGTCAAAATGGTTGTTCTGGTTGAAGGGGACACATGGGTTGTATCGCCCGGTCAAAAGACCAGGATAACAAAATCCTCGTGCCGCTTCACCCTCAGTAAGCGTTTGGATCATGCCCGAACAAATAGTAGTCGTAGGCCGGAACAAGGTACTCCGCAGTTCCGGCATGAACCGCCCGTGCTGCCGGAACTGCGGAGTACCTTGTTCCGGCCTACCAGCTAAGAAGAGAAAAACTGTAAATCAATCAATTTTATACTCTTTCTTCGTGATCTTGGTGTCTTAGTGGTTGAAAGGCGTAGGAACACTAGAAATCCCGGGAAACTACGCGGAAAATCGCTAGTGCTGGGATCGGGTGAGATTCCTATACTCTGTCCCGCTTCCTGCCGGCCACTCCCAGCTTGACCGACGCAGATTTCCATCATTTGAGTTTGCCCCATGTCGACACACACTATCGAACTTAACGAGAGACCCGCCAGTCCCCGGCGGATCGCGATTCCGATTCGCGCACTTTCCGACAATGAAGCAACGGATTCCCCAGGTTCTGCATCTGCTCGGTGGTTTTACGGCTGGTTAATGTTGCCGTTGGCCATTGCGATGATGTTGGCCACGAGTCCCGGGCAGACCTATGGGGTGAGTTATTTTAATGAACGGTTCATCGCCGAGTTTGGGTTGAGCAATACGACACTCTCGACGACGTACATGGTGGCCACGCTGCTGGCGGCGGCGTCGCTGACATTTATCGGTGCGCTGATCGATCGCCACGGGACACGCCGAATGGCGGTGATTGGATTTGTGGCACTCACGGGGGGCTGCGTGTTTGCCTCGCGTTCAAATGGCCTGGTGACTCTGTTTCTTTCGTTCTTGATGCTGCGAACGTTTGGTCCCGGCACGATGACGCTGTTGGCAAATCACACCTTGGCGGCTTGGTTTGATCGGCGGTTGGGGCTGGCGACGAGTATCGCGCAAACCGTGATGGCGGCGGCGTTCGCGTTGATTCCGGCTGGAATCGTGTTGCTGATTGGTGAAGTCGGTTGGCGAGGCACCTACTTGGTGTTTGCGGGAATTTTTGGCTTGGGCTTTTTGCCGCTCGTGGCGATCTTTCTGAGAAGTTCGCCGTGCGAGGTGGGACAGGTTCCCGATGGAGTGCGCTATCAAGCCACGAGTCGGCAACGAACTCCCACGAGCGAAAGTGAATTCACTCTCGCCGAGGCAATGCACCAACAAGCGTATTGGATTCTGCTCATTTCCACCGCGATGTGGTCGCTCATCGGGACGGGTTTGGTGTTCCACTTAGTGGGAGTCTTTCAGGAACAAGATTTCGATGCGCGGGATTCGACCGCCGCAGTAATCGCCGTTGCCTGGACGATGGGACTTACGCAGGTGATCGGTGGAATGTTGGCGGATCGGCTGGCGATGCGGTGGCTGCTCATGACGGCGATGAGTTTGATCGCGGTGGCCTGTGTGGTTGTTCCCTATGCGACCAACTTGGAAACGCTGGTCTTCGGTTACGGCATCTATGGCTGCGGTCAGGGGATCAAGACCGTGA
>CALMBE010000032.1 GCA_937860165.1 uncultured Planctomycetaceae bacterium | reverse complement strand
CAGGCGGGGATCCAGTATTTCACGCTCTCACTTCCTCACTGGATTCCCGCCTGCGCGGGAATGACAACTAAGGCAAACCGAAAACTGATTTGCCCTGGTCGGTGATTGTCATCGAGCGTGGTCGATCTTAGAGGCTCTCATCGGGCTGTTTCTGTGTGCCAACGTACAAACTAGCCAATTTCCCGCTGAAACACTACTTGGCGAGCCGTGTGAGCTCTTCACTTTCTCGTTGACATAGTTGCCTTCAACGCGCCCCTGTTGGATTTGCCGTGTCACCACTATATTGGGGGGAACCAAGCGATGAGGCAGATTTGGACAACTGGGGTGCCGGCTGAATCATTTTCCGAGTTGTCGGAGGATCGGTTGGGAAAGGGAGAGAATTAAGTTGGGAATGCAACCAGGAGCTATGGATCTAGAAGTAACCCGACATCCTGCCGCAGACCTAACCGGGTCTGCAGCCGGCTCCAAGAACGGAAGCCACAAGCTTGTTCCCGCCACATTCGAGCTTCGCACCCGGATTCGTAGTGAGTGTACACGAATGGTAGCGGCAATGGACCGCTCTCGGGAACTGACGCGCGATAGCCTGAAGACCGAAGCCTGTAAGCTTCTCGACCAACTGCAGTTGTCTCCTGGCTTTCTCGGCTGGACGATGGTCTTGTTATTCAGTGAGTTCTGGCGTGACCAAGTCCTCGCTACTCCCCATAAGCGACGTCTGTTGCTACTCCCCGAGAAGCTGCCGACGGGCGCAAGTGAAACCGGCAATCAGGTTCTCGAAGAAATCAAGCACCGTGCCGATGCCTTGGGAATCAGGGTCCTTTCCGCTACTGCAACACCGACGATTCTGCAATGTCTGATGGAGGGATCGATAGACGCGGTCTTTGGAGTGGCAGGTCTCGACCTTATGGAAAAAGCCATCGACAATATTCTTTTAGCCGGGATTCCGGCATGCGCTGTTCCTTTGTTATCCACGGGAAATTCTTCGACAAATTTTGACACGTCGTGGATCGAAGAATCCCTCGATTTGCGCCCCAACACCAAAATTTCCGAGAAGTCAAAGTTCCAACATCTCCTTCAAATCACCCAGCAGATGTTTGAACCCACGGAGCTGGCTCGGCTTTTGCCTTCTCGGCGGAACGGACATTCCGAAGTCTTGTCAAACGGCTCCGGGCGCAAACCTCTTGACCCGCTATCGATTACCGAGACTATTGCCCATGATTTTCTCGCTCGTGGCGGAAAATATGCCCGTCCGTTTATCACCCTGGCCGCTTACGATGCCATGGTCTCGGTTCGCAAGAACAATTCGGCACCTCCAGCGAATGGTCGCGTCGATCCCCCAGAAAGTGTTCGCAGGGTTGCCTTATCCATTGAAACCTTCCACAAGGCCTCGCTCATCCACGACGATATCGAAGACTCCGATGACTTCCGGTACGGCCAACCTGCACTTCACAAGGCTCATGGCTTGTCGACGGCGATCAATATTGGCGACTACATGATCGGGCTTGGATACCGGTTGGTGAGTAGCGAAGGAGAATCCCTGGGCTTTGATGTCTCGGGCGAGATTCTCGATATCTTAGCGGATGCCCACTTGAGGTTGAGCGAAGGACAAGGGGCAGAGCTGATGTGGCGAGACGCGCTCCATAAGCGTCTCACGCCCCAAGATGCCCTGCGAATCTACTCCCTCAAGACCTCGCCCGCGTTCGAAGCCGCACTCCTGAGCGGTGTCCGTTGTGCTGGGCCTTTGGGTGAGCTAGCGAATCCCCTCAAACAATTCTGCGAGCACCTGGGAATTGCTTTCCAAATCCTCAACGATCTCAAAGACTGGCAGACCGACGACGACAACAAATTGGCCTCCGGTCTGGATGCCTTGGGGGGCCGACCAACCTTGTTGTGGGCTCTCGCGTATGCCGGGCTACCGGAACCGCTTCGCGAGGAACTACTTCTCCTCACGGAGTCAACTTCCGACCCAGCCGAGAAAGTTTCCCGAGTGCATGCCCTGTATGAATCCGCGCATGTGTTCGAACAAGCACATGAGCTGGTAGAACGGCACCGCCGTGAGGCCGTCAAAATTACCGAAAAACTTTGGCCCGAATCCCTCCAACGCCTGCTTCGATATCTCTTGGATGCAGTATTGAGCAAAGCGAATAAGCTGGGATAGTAATACCTCGGCTGTTTTAGACAACTCGTTCGCTCAGGGCCGATTAGTTTTTCAAATTGGGGGGGGTGCCATGGCCACGTCGGTAATCCGACGTGGCCATGTTTGCAAGGAGATTCTCATGCCCACACTGGAGTACCAGCGTGGGCATGGCACCCTAAAGTGAAAAACTGACCGGCCCTGCTTGTTCACTACGCAACATTCCCTCTTCCGTCGCTTGTGGATAGAATGAAAGCAATCCCGCCAACTTAGTCCCTTCTTTTTCTCTCCCTTCCCCGCCATACACTCCCCGTGGTTCGACGTGAGCGACATGGAAAAAAAGCTTTGCGGACTTTTCTATCCCAAAATCGAGGAAGTAGGGCTATTCGAGGAAGTCACTGCTGGTGACCTGCCCGATCAGTTTCAAGCCTTGTTAGCTCACGATGATCACATGACGGTCACCGTCGAAGCTTGGCACAATAGTTTGGTGAACGTTAAAGTTTTGGGGGAGCGTCGCGACGGGAATCTCTATTCCCGACGCATCGTGCTCGCTCTGCAGCGGGACTCCAAGCCTGTGCAATTTGGTATCATGAGAATCAATCTCGAAGGACTGCCGCAAATCGTCCGGATGGAAATCGAATCCCAAGCACTCCCATTGGGACGCATCATGATCCGACATCACTTGTTCCGCGAAGTGGAATTGTGCAAGTTGTTTCGCGTAATCGCGGGACCAGAACTCCGCAAACATCTCGGTCTGGAAAGGGGTTCGGTCTGCTTTGGCCGAACGGCCCGCATCTTGGTGGACAAGGTGCCTGCCGTCGAGCTATTAGAAATCGTTACTCATTAAACGGGTATGTAGTCATGGTAAGTTTAGATTCTTCCTACGATTGCATCGTCATGGGTGCGGGACCTGCCGGTTCCACGGTTGCTACTTTGGTTGCCGAGGCAGGTATCAAAACGCTACTGCTTGAACGTGAATCCATGCCTCGCCAGCACGTCGGCGAATCGCTCATGCCCGAATCCTACTGGATTTTCGAGCGACTTGGGATGCTCGACCGGCTCAAGCAAGGCATTTACGCTAAAAAGGTAGGGGTCCAGTTTGTCAATCAAACTGGCAGGGAATCCGCCCCATTTTACTTTCGCTCTCACGATCCCCATGAATCCAGCGATACTTGGCATGTTGATCGCGGCGACTTCGACAAACTCATGTTCGACAATGCGGCCGCCAAAGGCGCAACTTGTCGTGATCAAACCCGGGTACTCGATGTCTTGATGGAAGGGGATCGGGCAACCGGGGTGCGAATCCAATCGAAGGATGACACGGTACGAGAAATTCAAGCCCGGGTGGTTGTCGACGCGACCGGACAGCAGAGTTTTCTTGGCTCGAAGTTGGGGTTACGTCGCATGAACCCGCAGCTCCGCAAAGCTGCCATTTGGGGTCATTTTCGCGGCGGGAAAATCGACACCCAGGGGGGAGGCGTCAAGACTGTCATTCTTCAAACAACCCACAATCAGTGCTGGTTTTGGTACATCCCGCAAATAGATAATTTGATCAGCATCGGTGTCGTCTCGGACAATGACTATCTGCTCCGTGGCCGTGGTTCCGTCGAACAGGTTTTTCGGGAAGAATTAGCCAATTGTCCCACGCTCTCAGACTGGCTCACCGATGCCTCGCCGGCCGACGAGCTTCGCATCGTCAAAGAATTTTCCTATTCCACCGACCGATCGGCTGGAGAGGG
>CALMBE010000031.1 GCA_937860165.1 uncultured Planctomycetaceae bacterium | reverse complement strand
ATTCACATGCCCACGCCGGAGTACCAGCGTGAGCATGGCACCCCAAAATAACGCTTTGACAAACCACCCGATTCGTCCGAGTGGCACCGAAGTCCCTAAAATCAATCTTCTCTTACCCCCCCTCCCTCATGCCCTCTGCGACTCTGCGGTTTCATTTGACCTCGCACTCAATCATAATTTGAGATCGAGCCGCTCGGCGAGAAGCTTCACCAATTCCACGGCGGCGTCGGCGATCACGGTCCCGGGACCAAAGATCGCTGTTGCACCGGCCTGCTTGAGGGCTGGGTAATCTTCGGGGGGAATCACTCCACCGGCAACAATCAGGATATCCTCGCGCCCAAGTTTTGCCAATTCACTCTTCAATTCGGGCACCAAGGTCAAGTGACCCGCGGCCAAGGAATTCACGCCGACGATGTGAACGTCGTTCTCGACAGCCTGACTGGCAGTCTCGGCTGGGGTACGAAACAGGGGGCCAATATCGACATCGAAACCCAAATCCGCAAACGCTGAGGCGATGACCTTCTGACCCCGGTCGTGCCCGTCTTGACCCATCTTGGCCACCAAAATTCGCGGACGTCGCCCCTCCAGTTGTTCAAAGCGATCGACGAGACGGCGGATTTCATGCATGGTTTGTTCTCCACCAAACTCCGAGGCATAAATTCCCCGCACGGCTTGTACGGGTGCCTCGTAACGACCATAAACCTGCTCCAGGGCCGCGCTCATTTCTCCGACAGTAGCTTTCGCCCGCGCTGCCACGACGGCCAGCTCTAGCAGATTTCCGGTTTTGTTTCGAGCAGCATCGGTCAACGCATTCAGCGACCGCTGCACATCGGTCTGGTCGCGATCTGCGCGAAGCTTCCTTAGATTCTCGATCTGGGACTGGCGAACGGCAGAATTGTCGACGTGCAAGACCTTGATGTCTTCCTCTTCACTGAGTCGGTATTTATTCACGCCAATTACAATTTGATGTCCGGAGTCGATGCGTGCCTGCGTGCGCGCGGCGGCTTCTTCGATCCGCATCTTTGGGATCCCGGCTTGAATGGCTTTGGTCATCCCCCCCAGCTGCTCGACTTCCAGGATATGTTGCCAAGCTCGTTGGGCGAGGTCGTGGGTCAGGCGCTCGACGAAATAACTCCCGCCCCAGGGGTCCACCACCTGACAGGTATCGGTTTCTAGTTGCAGGAAAATCTGGGTATTGCGGGCAATCCGCGCCGAAAAATCCGAGGGAAGTGCCAACGCCTCGTCCAGGGCATTGGTGTGCAGCGATTGCGTGAGGCCGTGAGTTGCGGCCATGGCTTCGACACAGGTTCGCACCACGTTGTTGTAAACATCTTGCGCCGTCAGGGTCCAACCGCTCGTTTGGCAATGGGTCCGCAGTGACAGGCTCTTGGGATTCTGGGGAGAGAAAGGTTTAATAAGTTTGGCCCACATCATCCGCGCAGCCCGTAGCTTGGCGACTTCCATGAAGTAGTTCATGCCAATCGCCCAGAAGAACGAAAGCCGCGGGCAAAAAGCATCGACTCCCATCCCGGCATGCACGCCCGTTCTCACATATTCCAGCCCATCCGCCAAGGTGTATGCCAACTCCAAGTCGGCCGTCGCACCGGCTTCCTGCATGTGATAACCGCTGATGCTGATGCTATTAAACTTCGGCATCCGCTCGCTGGTGTAGGCAAAAATGTCCGCCACGATCCGCATGCTCGGTTCCGGGGGATAAATATAAGTATTGCGGACCATGAACTCTTTGAGGATGTCGTTTTGAATCGTCCCCGAGAGTTGTTCCGGCGGAACCCCCTGCTCTTCGGCAGCGACAATGTAAAGTGCCAAGATCGGCAGCACTGCCCCGTTCATGGTCATGGAGACACTCATGCGGTCGAGCGGAATGCCCTCGAACAACGTGCGCATGTCATAAATACTGTCGATTGCCACGCCCGCCATGCCGACGTCGCCCGTCACGCGCGGATGGTCCGAGTCGTAGCCGCGATGGGTGGCGAGGTCGAAGGCAATGCTCAACCCCATTTGCCCTGCCGCTAGATTTCGGCGATAGAACGCGTTGGAATCCTTGGCGGTCGAAAAGCCCGCGTATTGCCGCACCGTCCAAGGTCTAAGGACGTACATCGTGGGATAGGGGCCACGGACAAAAGGGGCAATCCCCGGCATGGTGTCGAGGTGCTCGACTCGGTCGAGATCTTCCGCAGTATAAACAGGCTGCACCGGAATTCGCTCGGCAGTCTGCCAGGTGAATTCGTCCCAATTTCCTGCCAGGGTATTTTTCCACTCGGAGAAACCCGGTGGTTCTGTTAAAAGCCCATCGAGCGGGATGTCGACAAAATCAGGAAGCTTACTCACGATTCGATCACCCCTTCCTCGCGAAGTATCTCGCGGAGAATTTCCAGCGCGTCGCACTTAAGATAGATGAACCGATTGACACCGGCGTCCCGCCAAGTGGCTTCGTTGGCCCCAGGATTTCCGGCAAGTACAACCGTTCGAGCCCCCGCTTGACGAAGCTTGGGGGCTAGCTCGGGGACGAGCTCTTGGTAGCGTTTGTCGGTCGAACAAATCACCACCGTCTCCGCGCCACTTTGGGAAAATGCGGTGGCTGCTTCTTCCGAGGTCATGAATCCTGCATTGGTGTGAACCTGGAATCCACCCGCCTCGAAGAAATTCTTGGCAAACGCACCGCGCGCGGTGTGCTCGGCCACGGTTCTCATGTTGGCGAGAAACACGACGGGAGGATTCCCGTGCGCGGCCGCCCAGGCGTCGACCGCCTCGCATAGCTCTTCATAAGGCTGAGAAAATCGGTGAACCGCAAAGGGGCGAATTTCTACGGAGTCCAGATAATACCCCGCCATTTCTGCCAGCTCCATCCGAGTGACTCCACGCCCTGCAGCGGTGAGGAGTGAATGAGTCACCGAGTCTCCATTGAGCGAAGGACCAAGGGAGCCAATCTTGCTGGGAAATTCCTGCCCAGGGCTTGTTACTGTTTGAGGCGACGGTGCGGGGTCGAGTCGCTGCTCATCGCAATTGGGAAACTCGCTGACTCCGAGAATTCCTTTTTTCCGTTGTGCGAAATCTTGTGATCGGCGGAGATGGACTGCTTGGACTTGATCGGCGAGCCACCCCGATTGCAGAACCGACGGCATACCACCCTGGGTTTCGATTTGTTGAAAAAACTTCCAGGCTTCCTCGGCCAGTTGTCGAGTGATCGAATCGAGAAACCAGCTTCCCCCTGCGGGATCCATCACGCGTTGTAACTGGGCCTCTGCTTGGAGTATCAAAGGGGTGTTCCGCGCGATCCGTCGGCTCGAATCTGTGGGCGACCGCAGCAGGCTGTCAAATGGCACGGAAGTCAATACCTCCGCACCCCCGAGAACACCCGCGAACATGGCGCTCGTGTTGCGGAGAATGTTCACGTAGGGATCGCGGCGCGTGAGGACGCGCGGACTCGTGCGGACTTGAAGGGTCATTCGCGCGGCAACCGGCGAACCCCCACTGGCTTCGATCAATCTCGACCACAAGCGACGGGCAGCCCGCAATTTGGCGACTGCCAGAAAGTGTTGCGTCCCCAATTCCATGCGAAACAACAGTTGACGAGCAGCCACGTCCAGCGACAATCCTCCGTCGGTCAACGATCTCAGATAAGTCACCCCGGTCGCTAACAGAATTGCCAGGTCTTGAACCGCCGTCGCACCCGCATCGTGATAGGGTGCGGTGTTGACGCTCAAGGCCGTAACCTGTGGACAGTTTTCGGCAGTCCACCGTGCCAGGTCGCCCACTAGTTCCAGGGCAGTGTCCAGGGAGCAAGGAAGTTTGCCGGTTTGGGCCAAGACAGCCAAGGGATCGGCGTTAAACGCTCCCTCGGCCCGATCCA
>CALMBE010000030.1 GCA_937860165.1 uncultured Planctomycetaceae bacterium | reverse complement strand
GCACGAAAGCGAGGAGAGAAACAAGACGTCCCAATTAGACCTAGGATCGTTTTTGTCGCTTCGGTGTTTTGAGTGGCTTGTTAGAGAGCAAGTGCTTAACTTGTTCGAACTGCATAACACTTGAATGACTAGTCAGTCGGTCGGTAGACAATGTGCTAGTACTCGTCTTGATCCCGGTGTGCTTTCCTGGAATCGTCACGCTGTTGTCATTCATTTTGATCACCCAATTGATTCAGCAATAACCGTCGCTCAATAATAAATTCGTCGTTCGCGTAAACTTGAACTCGATATTCGCCAGGTTCAGGAAACTCCAAACCACCTGCCATGAAATCAAATTCCCCAACCATCCGCGGGTCAGCAAACTCGAACTCTAAATCAGCCGACCACACTGGTTCGCGCACTTCGTCTGTATCGACAATCTGCACTTTAATATCTACCTTTCCTCGTCCATTCGTAAGGTCAAGATAGATTCCCATTACCGGATGCTTCGCAGGAAACGATCTAGCATGTAACGCAGAAAAACAGCCGAGGATGAATCGCTTTCCCGTTCCGCGGTCTCGATAAATTAAATCACAAATTCCTATCGCAAGGGCATCTGGAGGAGGTATTTTTGCTGGAACATCCATATTAACAGTACCTTATCTTTGAGTCAAAACAATTATCTAAAAACCATTATGCCCGGTAAATATTGCAGTGGAACTGGTAAAAGCCATCCGTTCGGAAACTCTCGTGCCGCATCGCTGCCACAGCGGAAAAAACCAGTGCAATCTGCATTTCGCCTGCTTGCTAGCAAAAAGTACTATTTTGCCTTAAATGTATTCTCCTCGGAAACCGCCGTTCCTTTGATGTAGGCCCGCACTTGGTCGGCATATTCGAGGGGCGTTTGCGCGCGGTAGGCATCGCGCAGTTGACGGAGCTTTTCCTTGGTAGTGGCGGATCGAAAGCCGCCGCGACGTTGGGGATCAATTCCCAAGCTGCGGAGGGCATCGTCCAGTTTTTGCGTTCCTTCGGGAGAATCGGCATCGGCTTTGAGCTGCTTCCAGCGACTGACGAATTGCTGGAGCTCGTCGGCGGACCAGCCTAGTTTTTCCAGTAACTCGGCATCGACATCGCGTTTGTCGAGTTGATCTTCGAGTCGTTCGATCACCAAGTCAGTTTGCTGGCGTGCGTATTCCAAGTTGGCCGCATCGCCGGGTTCGTTTTCACCCGCCGGGGGGGGAGTGAGGTCACTGTTGCCCGTGCCGCCGCCGGGGGGTTGTGTTCCGGCTTGGGCGGCGGGGGATTGTTGGGGGTTCGATTCCCCGTCCGCTGAAGCGGACTCGCCGGCACCGGGTTTGTCGCCGCTGGATTTGCCTGTGGGTTGGTCTGCTTCACCCTGGGTGCCGGGACGGTTTGAGTTTTCGCCTTCTCCGGGTTCACCCGATTCACCCCCGCCTTCTTCCGCTGGGGTGTTTTCACCAGCCGCGCCTGTTCCCTGAGAGTCGGCCTGTTGACCGGCCCCTGCTTGGCCCTTGCTGCCGGATTGGTCGCCACTCTGACCCCCTTGGGAATCCGATTTCTTATCACCGCGAGCTTGATCGGGGGGTTTCCCGTCCGCTGAAGCGGACTCGCCTGGGGCGGAGTCTTTGGGTTCTCCCTCGGTCCCTTCTTGTTCCTGCGGATCGGCACCACTTTGGGAGGGGTCCGAGGGTTTGTCGGAATTTTCCCCCTTTTCGCCTGGCTGAGGATTGTCGGCCGATTCGCCACCGCTCGTTTGATCGGTATCGGGTTCGCCTTCTCCAGTACCCTCTTGCGCATCGCCGGGGTCTTTACTATCTTGCCCCTCGTTTTCTTGACCTTCGCCGCTGGGACTTCCCTTGGAATTCGCATCTTTCTCAGCGAAGTGATCGGAGATTCGGTCGAAGGCGGTGGGGTCGTCATCTCCTTCGGGGGGGACTTTGCTGGGTTGTTCGCCCTCGCTGGGTTGGTTCCCGTCCGCTGAAGCGGACTCGCCGGGTTGGGACTCGCCGGGTTGGGATTCGGCTGTATCGGATTTGGAATCACCTGCGCCTTGGGCGTTCCCGTCCGCTGAAGCGGACTCGCCGGGTTCGGATTTGGATTCGCCTTCGCCACCTCCTTCGCCTTGTTGATCCGATTCCTCGCCTCCGGTGCCGGCACCGGCCTCGCCTTGTCCGGTGCCTTCTTGATCTTGTCCCTCTCCCGCTTCGCCCTGGGCTCCGTTTTCGCCAGGTTGCTGCTCGCCTTGTTGTGGGGGTTGCTGATTGAATTGCGGGCGACCGACCACGCGAATCCGTTGCCGCGCGGTCTCGGCCATGTTGGCTTCAGGTCGGCGGTTGTCGGTCGCCACGGCCCAATACTCGAGAAGATCACCCGGCTTGAGCTCCAACTCCTGCGGCGTTGCCGAGAATTCTCCCACGAAACGCCCCGCGTGTTCTTGGCCGAGCAATTCATGCTGCACGGTAGACTTGCCAGCGAGATTGCCCAAGAGAGTCACATTCTGCAAAGCAAAATCAGGGTCGCGGGCTTCGACCGAGATTGTAAATCGCTGATCGAGGGCCACGTCGAGTTGCTCCACAGGTTTCCCGTCCTCATCCGCTGGTGCCAACAGGCGAATCTCGGGGTTGTAATCGGGAGTCACTTCGATCTGGAACTTCGGCGGCTGCGAGTTGGTTCGTCCCGTGTCGGTGCTATAGCGGAGGACATAACTCTCGTGCTCGGGAGTATGGCGATCGTCTTGCAGCGCCAACAAGAAACTCGCCTGGGCCTTGTCGCCCGCGCAACTCATCGAGAGCTCATGCTTGCCGTCTGCCCCAAAATCGACACTCGCCTGGGCGATGGGGTAATTGGCCTGGGAGGTGATTGTGACTTTGGTCCCCTCGAGGGCGTTGATGTCCCCTGTCCCTTCGACTTCGCGCATCGGGAGCCGCGTGTAATCGGGAAATTCATACCGCAAGCGTTCCACCACCAACGTGGGCCGCGAGTAGACCGTCACCCGATATCGCGGGGACTCCGCATCGCCCGCGACGATCCAATACTCGAGATCCTGCTGCACGCCGCCATTCTCGCTCCCCGAAAACCGATCGGGGATTGTGCCCGTGTGCCGCGATCCACCTGTCGTGGCCAGCAACGGAACGTGACGATCCACGATCTGTTGATCGACCGTCGAGAAATGCACCTCGACCGGTTCGTCCGGACCGATCCCCGCCACCTCGGCAGCCACTTCGAGCGATTCGCCCCGGGCGAGTGAGGTATCGCCCGGCGTGACATTGAGAATATGAACTCGACTCGGGGCGGCAATCACGGACCACGGGAACAGTACCCGCTCGAACGATGTCGTGATATTCTTCGGTGAGAGTACCCGATACAAGCCACACACCGCCACCACGATGAGGAGCACGTATCCCAACCGCAACAGCGCCGAGTGATCAAGCACCGAGTCGAACGACACTTCCGACAAACGTTGGGCGGCCTGTTGTTCGATGGCCTGGAAGACTTTCTGCGAAAGCTGTTGTCGCCGATTTCGCAACAACAGAAAATTAAGCAAGCTGTTTTTCAGCGACGGCGAGCTCCGCTCGATCAGTTGCGCGGCGTAGGCTGGGTTGATCGGCCTCGAAAGCAGCGGCCAAAAGGTCCGCCAACTGTACCAACCGATCCCTATCAGCAAGACCCCAAACAGTCCCAGTCGGGTCGGCCCGTTCCATCCCCCCGGGATCACCCAGTGGTCAAACAACGTGACTGTCAACAAGAACAGGAGCGAACCAATCGCGAGGGTCAGCAATCCCGAAGTCCAATCCAACCACTTGAGCGCCTGCCGCGTGCGATGAATCTGTTCGTCGACCAGCCGCTCTTCCGCCCGGGGAACCGGAGTCTCAGCGGGAGGCGGAGTTAATTCTGAGACGCTAGCCATGTGCCGTGGGCCGATTATTTAGTGACGAAGGACGAAATACCCAATGACCAAGGTAATGACGAAGGACGAAATACCCAAGCACGAAAGAAGCACGAATGACGAAGCTCATTGAACCATTCTGTCCGAATTAATTTCGAGAGATTTCGCCTACCAGCTACCGTTCAGTCAGTTCCAGCTTCTGATTTCGTCCTTCATTCGTCATTGGGTATTTAGACATTCGTCATTTCCTGCAAAGCCTGTCGCTCCAGGATCAGCTTCCATTATAGAAGTCTTGGCATCCGTGGCAGGCGAGATTCGGAGAAAATCACAAACCTTGGGGTAGTGGATTACCCAGTTTTACCGGAAAATCGGCCAACCCCTCACGGCCTAGTGCTTTGTCAAAGCGTTATTTTGGGGTGCCATGCCCACGCTGGTACTCCG